>JBGPFL010000151.1:0-8379 GCA_041483295.1 Blastocatellia bacterium
ACGCGTGGAGCAGGAGGAATGGATGGTTGCGTTCGAGATCAGCATCAACGGCGAGCGCCGCTGTGTTGGAGAGGAAATCACCGCCGTCACAGTTGTGGCGGACTGGGTTCATAAGCGTCATGCCGAGCGAGTGTCAATCCATGTCGGCGGCGCTGAGGGGAGCGGCTACTCAGGAGAAACACAGCCGCAGTGGCTGGGCGCACACCTCCGTGCAGGCGACGAGGTTCTCATCCGAATCGTCGAAGTGGTCGAAGAGGTTCCGGCCGGGACGAGAGACTGCAGCTTCTGTGGCGCCGGAAATCGCGACATCGCCAGCCTGGTCCAGGGGCTGCAAGTCGGAATCTGCAACGGGTGCATCGCATCGTTTGACGCCTTCTTGAAGTCGCGCGCACAACTGCCGCTCGGCGCTTCGATTCAAGATCAGCCGGACCAGGAGTGCGGCTTCTGCGGAAAGCAATCCGGCGAAATCGCCGGCCTTCTAACGCGCAATGGGGCTGCAATCTGCGCCGAGTGCCTGCGTTCGTGCTCGGACCTTATCGCCGATCATTCTTAGGAGGTCTCGAATGAGGATCTCACTCCTGGCGGCCGGAATCGTTGCGTTCGGCGCTGTTGTTGTCTTCGCCTCATCAGGGACTGATCAACGTTGGCAGGATGCCGGGAAGGACTGGAAGTCAGTCGTCACTGTCCACCGTGATCCCGCGTCAGGGATGTGCTCGCTGACAGCACGAGGCTCTCTCTTCCGAGCCGCGAAGGCCAAGCCCCGGATCTTCCGCCTCCGCAGTCTCTGTCGCTATGATCCCCTGGCGAAGAAATGGACGAGGCAAGAGCGGCCAGGCGAAACCCCGATCGAGATCAAGATTCACAGCTGGCAAACCGAACAGACTCTGCTGATTCTTCCGTCAGAAGTCGCCCTATTCTGGGTCGAATGGTCTGAGGACGAACGAGTGTTCAGCACCCTCGCAGTGTCCGGACCTGTGATGTGTAACGATATTGAGATCGGCGAGTCGGCGAAGGGGATGATTGCCGCGTGTGTGCCGTCGGTAGATAGCGCACGGGCGATGTTTGTGCCTGATCCAGCGATCGATTGTCACCAGTAGCGTGATCCGTGAAGAGTGATAAGTGACCCGGCCACCAATGACTCAGGCATCGCATCACGGATCACGCATCACTACACGATCGTCATTCCGCCGTCTACTACTATCGTCTGGCCGGTGATGTAGTCCGACGCCGGCGCAGCCAAGAAAACTGCAACTCCCTTCAGTTCGCCCGCCTGCCCGACCCGACCCATCGGAATCGTCTGTTCCATCTGCTTGCGCTGCTTTTCCAGGATCTTGTCGGTCATTCGCGACGGGAAGAATCCGGGGGCTATGGCGTTAACCCTGATGCCATACTGCGCCCACTTCGCCGCAAGCTCTCGCGTGAGAGCTATCAGGCCTCCCTTAGCCGCTACGTATGCAGACGTGTGAGTCCCATCCGGAAGACTCGCAATTATGCCGGACACCGACGCCACGTTGATGATCCTGCCATATTTGCGGCTTATCATCGTTCGGCCCACCGCCTGCGAAAAGAGAAAGACGCCGGTCAGATTGATATCGATGACCATCCGCCATTTGTCGAGCGGCATCTCCTCGGCAGGAGCGCCCCAGGTGACTCCCGCGTTGTTTACCAGGATGTTGATCTGCCCGTAAGTCTCGAGCGTCTTATTCACCACTTTCTGGACGTCCTCGGGGTTCGATACATCGCAGGTCATGCCTTCGCATGTGAACCCTTTGGCTTTCAGTTCTTCGAGCGTCGGCCCGAGCCACTGCTCGCGGCGCGCGACGATCATCAACGACGCTCCAGCTTCGCCAAGCCCTTCGGCCATCTCCAGTCCCAACCCGCGGGAACCCCCAGTCACCAATGCTACTTTGCCCGATAAGTCAAAAAGCCCTTTCACGTCCGTCACGATAGTTCTCCTCCATTGTCAGTAGCGATGCGTCACGACCTCGCGGCATCAAGCGCCTGCGTCAGATCATCTATCAGGTCCTGCACATGTTCGCAACCAACGCTGAGCCTGATGAAGCCTTCCGGTACGGCGTCGCCGCCCCATCGCGCTCGCCTCTCGGCCGTTGTGTGGATTCCGCCAAAGCTGGTCGACTCATAAACGAGATCACAGGCGCTCAGAAAGCGCTCAGCCTGATCCCGGCTTGCAAGCGCGAAGCTCACCACGGGACCGAATCGCTGCATCTGTCGCCTTGCGAGTGAGTGGGCCGGATCAGATGGCAAGCCGGGATAACGGAGGCCAAGAACCTCGGAGCGCGTGTTGAGCAGTTCGGCTACCGCGAGAGCATTGTTACATTGGCGTTCCAGCCTGAGTTCCAGTGTACTTAGCGAGCGATGCGCAAGCCACACTTCCATTGGACCTGGTACGGCGCCCACCTGCGTGCGCCAGGCGAGCACCCGTTCAGCCCACTCCTGATCGCGCGCTGCGACATGGCCCAGAATCAGATCAGAGTGTCCTGTGAGCGCCTTGCTGTCCGAGGCGACGGAGAAGTCCGCTCCGAGATCGAGCGGACGCTGGCCCAGTATTGTCGGCGTGGTGTTATCAACGGCGACGAGCGCGCCCGCGGAGTGTGCGGCCTCAGCCAGCGCGGCGATGTCACACACGTCCAGTCCGGGATTAGTCGGTGTCTCCAGCCACAACAGCTTCGCCCCCTCGAGATGAAGCGCGAGTTCATCCCCCGCGGTGGGCGCCATTCGAACTTCGACTCCCATCTGAGCGAAGTAACCCTCGGCCAGAAGTCGGGCGGTGTAGTAACTGTCGGAGGGCATCACGAGTACGTCGCCCGGCCGCAGTGTTGATCCGAAGATCGCCGCCACGGCAGCCATCCCTGATGCAAGGGCGATTGTCGGACCGCCTTCCAGTTCGCCGAGCGCGCGCTCAAAGGCCGTCCAAGTTGGGTTGTGAAAGCGGCCGTAGGTGTAAGCCGCAGTAGCCGGGTCGCCTGCCGCATGGTAAGGAGCTGCGAAGGTTGGCCCGGGCAGGAAGGGTTCTCCTTGTGATGCCGGAGGCGCTGTGGCCCTCAGCACACGGGTGGCGTCTCTCATCTCTTGAATTCCTTCGTGTCGGTGGGGTTAGCTTATTATGGTTCCCCGTCTTTTCGGCAAGCGAGCATCTTACACGAGGCAGGTGGAGAGAGTCGACCTGACGGCTGGCTAGTTCGGGATCTACTGCACATCTATCTCCTACATGTTGCAGTACGCGGAGAAGCCCCGGCGGGTCAGGCTGGCAGTTTGAGAATAGTTCGCCTTCCAAAATCCGTCTCAATAAGTAAGGATTAGCTGGAGTCGGGTCAATGCTTGAGCCAAGTGAGATCAAAGCCGCGCTAGAACCCATCCTGCTGGTGGCGAGGCGCTCACACTGCACAAGCAACCGTCTGGTGACGCGTGGAAGTAAGGAGAGGAACATGCTGAAGGCTGGCGGCGCACGCAAGCTCGCCTTTGGGGTTCATGGGCGCGTTCCTCTAGAATGCGAGTCAGCCCGATTTCAACTATAAGGAGGTACGCAATGGACATTCAAGCATTGGCGCAGTGGGCGACCACGCTCCTTGCCCCGGCGCTCTCTTACTTGATGACACCCGGCCAGAAGGCCTTGGAAGAGATCGCCAAACAAGCCGCAGGCGAGGCATGGCAGACAGCGAGATCGCTGTGGGATAAGCTCCGCGCGAAAATTGAAACCAAGTCCGCCGCGCTCGAAGCTGCACGAGATGCGGCGCTCAACCCGACAGACGAAGAGGCGTTGACGGTGTTGCGGGTGCAGTTGAGGAAGCTTTTGACCGAAGATGAAGCGTTGGCTCGCGACGTAGCGCGGCTATGGGAAGAAGCAAGGGCCGCGGGTCTGACCGTCACCGCAGCCGGCGACCGCAGCGTGGGAATTGGCGGGGATGTCAGCGACACCACGATCATCACCGGAGACCAGAATGTCGTGAAGAAGTAGCCCTTGTGTGCACCCTCGTGCTGGGCAATTGAATGTGCCAATGTATATCGGATTGCAACGCGGTTTCCGTGCTAATATTGCCGCCTGAAAGGTCACTGTTTGCGATGCCAGTCGACATCATCCAAGTTTTCGTGAGTTCGACCTCGCTTGATCTGGAGCCTGAACGTAAAGCAGTCGAGAGCGCACTTCAAGGCCTGGGTGAGACCAAGTTCGTGGGCATGGAGTACTTCGGAAGCCGCGGCGAACGCACACAGCGCGCATCTCTTGATGAAGTCAATCGCAGCCGGGTCTACGTTGGCATCTTCGCGGGAGGTTACGGCTCTGGCATCACAGAGGATGAGTACCGACGCGCGCGTCAGCTTGAACTGCCGTGTTTCATCTATTTCAAACGCGAGACGGACATCTCCGCAGAGTGGCTAGAGTCGGTGGCTGAGAAAGCCGCACGGCTAGCCGCGTTGAAAGGTGAGCTCCGGCGCCAACACACGATTAATGAATTCACCAGCCCAGAGGATCTGGCGTGTAAGGTGACAGCCGATCTTCACCGTTGGCTCTTTGATGAGTACCTAACCTCACGGCTCACGCAGGCCGCACAAGGCGCGCTTCCCCACAATCAAGCACAAGCGCTTCTGGATGCGATCATAGATCCCAATGCGCTGAGTCAAAGCTTGCGCACACAACTGCAGGAGAGGGGCTTGGTGATCGCGCGGGGCGAGCGCGACATAGCGATTGGCGGCAATGCAAGCGAGAGTAACATTATCACTGGCGATCGCAACGTTGTTACAGAGAAGACTCAAATCCGGGGCGATGTGGTAAGGCGCGACAAGATCACAATAATCAACCAGCCTCGGCCGGATCCCGCCAAGAAGTTCTCTGCGCTGACCGCCATTCCAGTAGGGGTATTGGGGATTGTTCTTGTTGTGTTCCTGTTTTACTGGTGGGGTACATCCCAAAGAAGCATCTACCGCTTGCGTGTGACGGTGACCGATGTCCAGGGCACGCCGGTCGAAGATGCAAAGGTATGGTCATCTGTCGGCGGAGAACCCAAGAAGGTCGCAGGCGGCTTGCAATTCGATATTCCCGCTGCCAATAAACCGCTGGACGGCAAGCTAACCATCTTTGCGTCGAAGGAGGACGCGTTTCTCACCGGCGAGACCGGTTTGACGCTGAGCAATGATTACAACCCGGCAGTCATCGTCAATCTGAAGCGCGATGATTCGGGCAAAGTGCGGGGCCAAGTCGTGGACGGTAAGAACCACGCAGTTACCGGCGCGCGCGTCTTCGTGGTCGGCTATCAGGCTGAGTTCGTGCTTACCAAAGACGGCGGCAACTTTGAGCTGGCCGCGCACGCCGCGCTCAATCAACAAGTGATGCTTCACGCGGAGAAGGCACGCTACTCTGTAAACCTGTGGCATCCCGCCGGGGACACACCCGCCGTCTTAGTGCTCGAAAGGTAGAGTCTATGTTCGCAGCAATAGGTCTCAGCCTTCTGCTCTTGCTAGGTATCCTACCCTCTGTCGAAGAAGGCTATCTTGAGCTCTTTGTGAAGGACGCAACCGGCAAGCTGCTCAGGGATGTTGATGTTGGCTGCAAGGAGAAGTGCTCCGTTGCCGTCAGCGACAGCCGGGGCAGGGCTCGGTTGAAGTTACCTCCGCAATTGCATTCGGATGACTGGGTTTCACTGCAAATCGTGAAGCGCGCTGGCGGGCCCAACTGGACGCTCATTAGTCCATGGGATGACCGCTTGAACATTCCTTCTTTCGCCAACAAAACCGAGAACAATACTACGGTGGTAGTTGTGCGGAAGGGCGACAAACAAATATTGAAGAGTGGCGTAGCGCTACAAGCACTGGCAGAGCGATGCGTAGGCATTCTTGTCGTGAAGGTGCTTGATGCTCACAACGCTCCGATATGCGGAATCAGGATCAACGTGGAGGAGCCACCGACGAATTGATCCGAGATGAGCACACCTCGGTGAAATCGGGAGGTAATGACTATGTCCAGGATCGTCCGAAAAGTCTTCTGTCTTCTTGTGATGATCGCTGCCGCAGTCCTGGCAAAGGCAGAGACAGGCATCCTGACGGTCAAGATGCTTGATCTACGAAACACTCCGGTGCGCGGCATCAGGGTCAACGTCGAGGAACCCGGCTGCGTAGCGCTCGGACCTGCTGATGATCGGGGCCTCGCCAGAATCAGGCTCGCACCCGGCATCAAACCTCCGGCGTGGATCACACTCGAGTTATCGAGCGCACAATACGCTTTTGTCCAGCCGTGGGACCGACGCGCACAGGTGCCGCCATTTGAGAACGAGTCGGTC
This sequence comes from Blastocatellia bacterium, assembly GCA_041483295.1. Classification (GTDB taxonomy): domain Bacteria; phylum Acidobacteriota; class Blastocatellia; order UBA7656; family UBA7656; genus DASYSA01. The sequence continues at coordinate 6,291 of JBGPFL010000151.1, forward strand.
AACTACCTACGCGTCTTCGTGGTTAACAAAGGCGATCGCGCTGCATTGGAGAGCGGAAGATTCGCTGTGGCCCTGGCGCAGAAGTTCAATGCGCAACTGGCCCCCAAACTGAGTACCGAGAAGACCAGTGAGGAGCGGCGCAAGCAGGCGCTGGCGGATGTCGCGAGCAGCTATGGGCTAAATCCCGAGGAAACCGATCGCGCCATCCGCGAATACGGCAAGAAGGCGGTCGATCCTTTTGAGAAGGGCGTAATTGCTTTCTACGAGAAGAACTATGCGGAAGCCACAGCCGAGCTTTCCAAATCTTACGACACACGCAAAGCGGCAATACAGAAGGCGCAAGTGGAGATGGTCGAAGTGTGCCTCGCACTCGGCTTATCCCTCTACGAACAGGGCAGGTACCGCATGGCGGCGGAAAAGTTGCGCGAAGCAAATGCACTCCGCGAGGACGACAGAACTCTGACTTCGCTCGGGGTGTGCCTGCTTAGTGCGGGATTCTACGCTGAGGCTGAGCCGCTCCTCAGGCGTGCTTTGTCCATAGCGGAGAAGACTCTTGGCCCTGAGAATCTCCTCACCGCAACCAACCTCAACAACCTCGCGGGACTCTGCGAATGGCAAGGCAAGTATGCCGAGGCTGAGGCCCTCCACAAACGGGCCCTAGCAATCAGAGAGAAGGCTCTGGGGCCCGAGCATCCGGGCATCGTTAGTAGCCTCGAGAATCTGGCGGGTCTATACGTGTCTCAAGGCAAGTATGGTGAGGCTGAACCTCTCTATGGACGGGCCCTGCAAATCGCGGAGAAAGGTCTAGGACCCGAACACCCCACCACCGCGACATGTCTCAACAACCTGGCCGGACTCTACGAATGGCAAGGCAAGTATGCCGAGGCAGAGCGCCTTTATAAACGCGCTCTGCTGATCTCGGAGAAAGTTCAAGGTATGGAGCATCCCGAGACTGCGGCGACCCTTGGCAACCTGGCTCGGCTCTGCGAGAAGCAAGGCAAATATGCGGAGGCGGAGCCGCTGTTCAAACGCGCCCTCGCGGTCAGCGAAAACGCTCTGGGACTTGAGCACCCAGGCACCGCGACTATTCTCAACAATCTGGCCGCACTGTATAAAGCGCAGGCCAAGCACGCGGAGGCAGAGCCGCTCTTAGAACGCGCGCTGGCGATCAATGAGAAGGCCCTAGGGCCCGAGCATCCAGAGACTGCAAACGTTTTGAGCAACCTCGCGGTCATCTACAGTTCGCAGGGCAAGGAGGCCCAAGCCGAGCCGCTTTACCGACGCGCCCTCGCTATAAGAGAGAAAACCCTTGGGCCTGAACATCCTGGTACGGCTACAAGCCTCAACAATCTGGCAGTCCTCTACAGATCACAAGGCAAATATGCCGAGGCTGAGCCGCTCTTCACTCGCGCGCTCGCAATCTTTGAAAAATCCCTGGGGAGCGATCATCTCGACGTAGCCACAGTCTTAGCGAACTACGCCAAGATGTTGCGTCTGATGAACCGTGAGGATGAAGCTGCCCGGCTGGAGACGCGCGCAAAGCAGATTCACGATAAGGCCAAACCGGTACCGAAGAATTGATCTGGGACAAGCCGAGCTTCTCCGCTCGTTCAGGAGGTAAGGTGATGCCTGTCATTTCCGGACACTCATGGTTCGCTTTGGGGTGACTGCTGCTGCTGGTTTGGCACAGGGAGAGACAGGCGTACTGGTCTTCAAGGTGCTCGAGGTTCTCGACGCTTCGATGGGCGGTGTCAGGATCGACTGTCGAGGAGCTTGGTTGCGTCGCGTTCGGTGCTACTGATGATCGAGGTCTCGCGAATGGCTGGGGAAGAATTCACGAGAGCTGCGCCCGGCCGATCAGCTAAGAGCGCAGACTAGCATTCTGTTCATTGACGCGAATCGGGTAATTCGCGGCTGGTACTTGCACAACTACGCACCGACGCCTACCCTATGCGCAGAGTAGGCCAGTCACCGAGTCTCACCTGTAGGGATCCCGCGAGGTCGCCATTGGAGGGCCTCTTTATGACTTTCATCGAAGAGACGGTTACTGCGTCCGATGGTTTGCGGCTCTACGTTCGCCGCCACGAAG
>JBGPFL010000152.1:0-8346 GCA_041483295.1 Blastocatellia bacterium
GATTACGGATGCTCTGATCTTCGCTCTCAAGATAGCGGATGTAAATCTGGCGGGCTACATCACGGCTCCCGCCCTTGATCTTCAGCAGGCCTGCCATGTCTCGCATCCAAAAGGCGGCACCTTCGATGTCGCCGCCACGTTCGTAATATTCGGAGGCCCTGGTATAGTCTCCAGACTGCCAGTAGATGTAACCGATGTCCTGATAGAGGCGCCACTCCTTCGGGTTCTTATCAATGCCCATCTCGAGCAATTCAATTGCAGCGCGCATATCGCGCTCGGGCAGAAAGATCGCGCCGAATCTGTATGCCCGTATGTGGCCCGGGTCAAGCGTCACAATTATCTTGAGCAGGGGAGCGAGGAGGTCCATTCGAATCTCACTGGTGTTGGAGGAGAGTGGCCTCCCGGTGGATAGCAGCTTCTGCCCGAAGTACTGGACCGTCCGAATCCAGTAGATGTCGGCTACCAGGGCGTGCAGTCCGAAACTCAACTTCTTTATGGTCTCGCCTGAGGAGAAATAGAGGGTCTCTTCGCTTATGACCTCGCGCGTCGTAGTGGAGTCAATCCAGCGCTGCATCGGATAGAGCAAGCCCAAACCGGCGAGCATTATTGCTAGTTGCAATCTTTTTCTCATGTCCCAGCCTCACGAGCAAGCAAGAGTCCAATAGATCAGCGGGAGTTGCCTTCCATTCACCGCTTCACGCCCTCCGCAGTGGGAGGCGATGCTGCGCCAGGCGCCCCGGATGAGCCGGAAGAGTTGAGACGAGCGTTGATCTCGAGAATTTTGTCTCGAGCCGGGGGGTAATTCGGATTGTTGACCAACTCCATTCTGAACTCGTCGAGCGCAGCTTGCGGGTCTCCCCGCAGGTCGAACCAGGCGCCAAGGGCATAGTGATAGTAGACACTCCGGGGGCCAAGCCGAATCGCTTCTCGCAACGGTCCCTGCGCTTCGGCGAAGCGCCTCATGTCCAGTAGTGCTATCCCGAGGAAATAATGTGACTCACTGCGCGAGGGCCTGATCTCGATCGCCCGAGTCAAGTATCGCTCGGCCTCTTCATACCTTCCGGCGCGATACAAAGCAGCGCCGACCTCCTGGTTCGAGTCCCAGGAATCCGGGTCCTCGTCGAACACTTCACCCAACAGCTGAATGCCTTCGTTGTACATGCCCCGATCGATGAACGCGCCACCCAACTTGGTCTTGGCATCCCGGCTGTGCGGCGCAATCATTAAGCTATTGTGAAAGAGTAACAGGTTGTTTGCCCAGTGAATGTGCTGGGAGACCAGCGCGATCCCCAGGAGGCAAGTCAGCGCTACCGCCACCAGCACTTGAACAGCCGGTTGCCCGAAGAGAAGAGACCTGCCAACGCGAAGGCGTCTCACCCCCAGCGCGATGATCAAAACGAAACCGACGGATGGCAGGTACATATAGCGGTCATGCACCATATCAGCCCAGCGAAAGACCGAGATATTGAGCAAGGGCAATATCGGCAGAACCAACCAGACCGCCGCCAGTCGGCCCTCTCGCGACCGCCGAGCCAGCACCCAGAGCACACCAGCCGACATCGCCACCGCCAACAACGGCAAGACAAAGTTCGAGAAACCAGGTCGAACCACGTACGGTGTATCGTAGAAGACCGACAGATCCATCGGCCATACAAGTATCTTCGTGTAGTCACACAGAAGAGAGGGCCACGTTAATGCAATGGTCGCCAGCGACAGAGGCGAAGCAGTTCGTCCAAGGCTGCCGAGTACGGCTACGCGCACCGCCATGTAGAAAATGGCGATCGCCACAAATGGCAGCGACCGGGTGAACGCCGGACCCAGACAACCCGCGTGCAACCATGATTCCCGGGGCTCCGAGCCGCTTTCCTCTATTTCCGCGCCTCCTTTGCTCGTGCGAAAGATCACTTCGTAGGCAAATATGAATAGCGGGAGAATGACACCTGTCTCCTTTTCAAACACCGCCAGCGCTGCCAACACAAGCGACGCAATCAGCCATGGCTTCCGTCTCCCGGCGTTCGCATCTCGATACTTCACATAGCAAAGAAACGATCCGATGAGGAAGATTGCCATCAACGGTTCGGACACTCCGCAGACCCACGCCGCCGCCTCTATGTGTGCGGGGTGCAGACCAAACAATATGGACGCGATGGCCGCCATCGCCAGATCGCCGCTGAGTCGTCGCGCGAGATGAAACACCAACAAGGTGACCGCCACATGCGCGAGGACCGTAGTTAAGTGGTATCCAACAGGATTGAGTCCAAACAACGTGTGGTTGAGCGCCATCCACACAAGAAAGATCGGTCGGTAATAGTTACTCATTGGGAACTTGAAGAACCACAAGTGTTCGGTGAAATAGCGGGGCGCGAAGGCCCAGGACTGCACGGAAGGGTTTTGGAGTATCACGTACTCGTCATCGTAAACAAAGTCGTACCTGAGCGTGCCCATGTAAGCTACGAAGGTCACAGCAACCACAAGCGCAGGGACAATGAACCGAGAGTTCGCTATCAAGAGAGATCCAGTGGCCTCGCCGGCCTTCTGTTCCTGCGGCAAGTTGACTGCGATTGTTTCATCCGTCATTGAGGTCTCCTTCGAAACCATTAACATCCCATGCAGGACAGGATGACTGGGCGAGCTTCCGTCACAACCGTTGATCCCGGCGCTCTTCGTACCCTCCCTTTGCAGCAGAAGCGCACAGACTGATCGACCATCGCAAAGGAACCGACTGTCAACAACCCGTCGACTTCATTTCTTGGCCCGATCAGAACGAGCAGCAGAATCAGGCGGGCCGTTGGCACCGCCGAGGCGAGCCTTGATATCGGCGATCTGATCCTGGGCCATCGCGAAGTTGGGGTTGTTGACCAGTTCAAGCTCAAATTCCCGAAGCGCCCCCGGAAGATCTCCGCGCATCTTGAACCAGGACCCGAGCCCGTAATGATAAAATGCGACATCGGGACTAATCCTGACCGCCTCTCTGAACGGGGACTCGGCTTCGTCCAGATGATTCATGGTCAACCGTACGACGCCCAGGAGGTAATGCGCATCAGGTCGTAGGGGCTTAAGCTCGATCGCGCGCATCAAGTATGGCTCGGCTTCTTGCGGCTTTCCGGCAGCGTTCAATGCAAACCCCATGTTGTGGTTCAATTCCGAAGATCCCGGATCCTGGTCAAGCAACTCCTGGAACAGCCGAGCGCCCTCCCCGTACATCCCCCGGACGACAAATGCTTCGGCCAGATTCCCTTTGGCAGTCTTGCTATTGGGCGCAATTTCGAGGCTATGATGAAAGAGCACGAGATTGCTTGACCAGTGAATGTGCTGGGAGGCCAGCGCACCGCCGGATGCACAGGCGAGGACCATAACTGTCAGTACTTGAACAGCCGGCAACCCGAACAGCACGGAGCCGCCCACACGAATGCGCCGAACGGCCAGTGCTACTATCAGTACAAAGCCGACCGAGGGCAGATACACATAGCGGTCATGGACCAGCTCGCCGAGCCCAAACACCGTGAGGTTCAGCAGGGGCACTATCGGCAAGATCAACCAAACCAGCGCAAAACGCCCGGCCGGCGTTTTGGGGACAAGCCACCAGACTGCACAACCCGCTACGGCTATCGCGGCTAACGGCAAATAAACATCTAAGACGCCGGGCCGAAGAACATATGGCGTATCGTAAAACGCAGAGAGTCCAACGGGCCACGCCAGTATCTTCACATAAGACCAGAGCAAAGAGGGCCACGTGAAGACAAGGGTCGCTAACGAAAGAGGCGTCTTTGTGCGCCCAATCGCCCCGAGTGCGATTACGCGCGCGATAAGGTATAGAACCGTCACAGCCACGAACGGTAAGGACCTCCCCAGAGCCTGTCCGAGGTGACGCATAGGCGCCGACCGCATAAAGCCTTCGTCTTCACCGGCTCGCCCTTCCCTCCCGGTATTGAAGATCAATTCGTACGCAAAGATCATCAGCGGGAGAACGATGCCCGTCTCTTTCTCAAACACCGCAAGCGCGGCTAGAGCGAGCGCCGCCACCAGCCAGCCCCTTCCCCTCCCGGCATCCGGGTCGCGATACCTTAGATAGCAGAGGAACGACCCGCTGAAGAAGATCGCAAGCAACGGCTCGGACACGCCGGATACCCACGCGACCCCCTCGATATGTGCGGGATGCAGACCAAACAGTAAAGACGCAATGGCCGCGGTCGCCAGGTCGCCAGTGAGTCTTCGCGTGAGGTGAAAGACCAGTAGCGTGACTACCAAATGCGCAAGTACCGTCGTCAAGTGGTATCCAATCGGGTTCAGTCCGAACAACGTGTGGTTGAGCACAAGCCATACAAGGAAGATCGGGCGGTAGTAATTCGTCATACCGGGTTCGAAGAACCACAGATGCTCAGTAAAATACCGGGGCGTGAAGCGCCATGAATGCACAGAACCGTTTTCAACGATCACGTGCACGTCATCGTAAACGAAGTCGTACCTGAGCGTGCCCATGTAGGCTACGAAAGTCACAGCCAATACAATCGCCGGGACAATGAAGCGCGCGTTCGCCGTCAACAGGGTGCCGGCGGCCGCGCCGGCCTTCTGTTCTTGTGGCGTCTCCGCTGTGCTTCTCTCCTTCGCCATCGGGCTTCTCCTTCGAAGTATCGACGTCCCACCGACTGTACAGAGCCGGCGTCCAGTTCATTTGTCGGTCCGATCGGAACTACCAGGAGGCGTAGAACCACCGTGGCCGTTTACATCTGGTCTTCCGGCGCCGTCGAGGCGAGTCTTGATCTCCTTGATCTGATTCTCCACCTTCGTAGAGTTTGGGTTGTTGATCAGTTCAAGCTCAAACTCCTCGAGGGCAGCACGCAAATCTCCCCGTCTCTGGAACCAACTTCCGAGGGCGAAATGATAGAGTGAAGCATCGGGACGAAGTCTGATGGCCTCCCGCAAGGGGCTCTCAGCTTGGTCCAGGTGTTTCATGTCCAGGCGGGTTACGCCCAGCATGTAGTAGGCGTCCGGCCTTAAGGGCTTAATCTCGATGGCCCGATTCAAAGTTCGCTCCGCCTCCTCGAACATTCCGTTGTTATACAGCACACAACCCAGGTTGTAGTTGGCTTCGTAAAAGTCAGGATATCTCTCGACCACGTCTCGATAGAGTAAGGCTGCTTCGTCGGGCCGGCCGCGCTCCAGAAGTTCGGTGGCCAGGTTGTTCTTGGCATATCTGTTGTTCGGCGCAACCTTGACTGCATTGTTATAGAGCAACAGGCTACTGGCCCAGTTGATGTGCTGAGACGCCGTCGCAACGCCGAGAGCGCAAGCAATGCCGGCCGTCGCCAGCACCTGAGCGGCAGGCAGCCCAAAGAGCGCCGATTTGCCGATGTAAATCCCGCGCACTCCAAGCGCAACAATTATCGAGAAGCCAACCGACGGGAGGTACAGATAGCGATCATGGGCTATGTCTCCCTCAGGAAACACGGCGAGATTGAGCAGCGGTATTATCGGCAACACAAGCCAGACCACTGCGAAGCGCGCCACCGCCGAACGCCTGGCCAGCCACCAAAGCGCCAACGCCACGAATCCCACCGCTGCCAAAGGAAGCCAAAAGTCCATTGCGGTCGGCCGAGTGATGTACGGCGCATCGTAGAAGAGGGAAAGTCCTACGGGCCAGATCAATATCTTTATGTAAGACCACAGGAGCGACGGCCAGGTAAGGAGTACTGTCACGGCCGACAACGGTGTCAGGCTTCTTCCGATAGCCCCAAGCACCACTACACGCACGGCCAGGTATACCGCTGTCACCACTAGAAACGGAATAGATCTGATAGTCGCCTCTCCCAGGCGTGCAGCTACAATCCGCCAGCGCTCAGATCTTGCCGCTGGTTGCCCTGGGCCGCCCCCTTCCCCGCTATTGACCATTGGACTCCGCTGCTTCAACACCAGTTCATACGCAAAGACAACCGCCGCGAGTACGACGCCTTGCTCCTTCGCAAGCACCGTCAGCACGGCTAACACAAGAGAAGCAGTCAGCCAGCGCCCTTTCCCCCTGTCGTCTTCGCGATACTTTATGTAGCAGAGAAACGACCCCAAAAATAAGATGGCTAACAACGATTCGGTTGCACCGGCTATCCATGCCGCTGCTTCGATATGCGCCGGATGCAGGCCAAACACGAGCGATGCAATCGCCGCCGTCGCCTGGTCCCTGGTGAGCCTTCGTACGAGCAGACAGACGAGTAGCGTGACTCCGACATGCAGGAGGATCGTGGTCAAGTGATACCCCACAGGGTTCAATCCAAACAACCAGTGGTTGAACGTAAGCCACATAAGAAAAATGGGGCGGTAATAACTACCCACCGCATACCTGAAAGCCCACAAATGTTGAGTGAAAAACCGTGGAGCGAAGTGCCAGGAATGCACGGAAGAGTTTTCAACTATTGCGAAGATGTCATCGTAAACGAACGCGTACCCCAGAGTGCCCATGTAGGCCACGAAGGTCACAGCCGACACGAGCGCCGGGACAACGAATCGGGCAGCAGAAATGCGAAATGCGAATTGCGAATTGCGAAATTGCATTGTTGGATCTTGCGCCAACCCCTGCGGGGGACGCGAAGTCTCAACCCCGTGTTTTCGAAGATCCGTATTTCGAATTTCGAATTTCGAATTTCGCATTTCTTTTCTACTTCCTCAGCCGAGCTTCGATCTCTGCGATCTGTTGGTCGGCCGCTACCTGTGCCGGGTTGTTCACAAGCTCGGCCCTGAACTCTTCAAGAGCAGCCTCCAGCTCGCCCTGCCTCTTGAGTACAGATCCAAGGGCGAAGTGGTAACCCACCCCATCTCGTCGGATCTCTATGGCCCGTCGGATACTCGATTCCGCTTCGGTGAGATGACCAGCCTTCGTCCAGGTGAGGCCCAAATACAAGTACTGATCAGCGTCGATCGTATTGATCTGTATTGCCCTGTTCAGGTACCGCTCCGCCTCGTCGAGCATGTCGACCTTGTAGTAGGCGTAGCCCAGATTATAGTTCGCCAGCCAGAAGTTGGGCCTTCGGATAAGCACCTTTTGATAGAGTGCTATCGCTTGATCGTAGTCGCCCCGCTCGAGCAGTTCGTTGGCGAGGTTGTTAACCGCAAGATTGTTGTCGGGAGCCACCCGTATACCGTAACTGTAGAGGCTCAGGTTGCTCCTCCACTGGCTTTGCTGGAGGAGAGTGCCAACTCCCAAAGAGATCGTCAGGAATGCCGCGACTACGACCCAGCCTGGTTGACCCGCAATCGCAGGTCGTCGATCGCGGAGCCAGGCAACGCCCAGGCCGACAAGGATCGCGAAACCAACCGAAGGCAGGTACATATAACGATCGTGCGCGATCTCGCCCTCCGGAAAGACTGCCAGGTTAAATAGAGGCACGATCGGCCACAACATCCAGATCAGCGCAAAGCGGACCGGGCGAGACCGCACTGCCCCCCAAAGCAGCGCCCCCGCTGTGATCAGGACGGCGGCAAGCGGCAGAATGAAGTTCACAAGAGTGGGATGACTTATGTATGGCGTATCGTAGAACGCGGACAAGCCCATTGGCCAGACCAGCGTCTTGATGTAGAACCACAAGAGCGAAGGCCACGTGTAGACGATCGAGGCGAAGGACAGCGGAGTAACGGTGTGACCGAATCCCCGCAGCACAAGAGTTCTTGCGACCATATATGCTAAAGCGATCCAGAAAAACGGCAGGACTCTAATCAGCGCTCGCCGGGCGGCGGATGCGTCTATAGAGAACCGTCCTGGGACCTCGGCCTTCTCGACCGGCTGAGTCGCTGCGGGGCCTAAGAGCCACTCATACGCAACCAGCATCAACGGGAACAACATCGACGTCTCCTTCGCCAATGCCCCGAGAGCGAACAATAACAGCGACGCGGCTAGCCAGTTGCGCCGCTTTGGCTGGCTCTCTCGATACCGCAAGTAGCTGAGAAACGACCCGAGAAGAAGCATCGCCAGGAGCGGCTCAGAGACGCCCGATACCCAGGCGACCGCCTCGATGTGTGCGGGGTGTATCCCAAAGATCAGCGAGGCGACCACTGCGGATACCACACTGCCTGTGACCCTGCGCGCGATGAAGTAGACCAGGAACGTAACCACCATGTGAGCGAGCACCGCAGTCAGATGCCATCCCGAGGGATCGATCCCAAACAGCGAGTGATTCAGCAGCAACCACAACAAGAACACCGGTCGATAATAGTTGCCAGGCACGTTGGGATACATATAACCCCACACGTGCTCCGTAAAATAGCGAGGAACAAACCGCCAGGATTGTACGAGAGGGTTATTGACTATGACCCCAAGATCGTCGTAGACAAACTGGTAGGTAAGCGTAGCGCTGTACACGC
>JBGPFL010000153.1:0-8346 GCA_041483295.1 Blastocatellia bacterium
CGACAACTGGCGACCTCCAGCTTGGAGTGAAGCACCTCCAGACCCTCGACCACCAGGCCCCGGCAGGCAGTGAAGTCCTCTTCGTTTCCGATCATCACATCGACGAATGGCGCCAGTTCGCGATTTACTTCGCGCGCCTTCTCTTTGCCTCCGATGCCTTTCCAGAGCGATTCCCGGTAGTTCAGATCATAAGAGACAGCCGTGCTGTGACGTTTCGCTGCTTCCATCGCCTCGCGCGCGACAAGAGGAGTCGTCTCCGACAGCGCGGCAAAGATGCCACCCGTATGAAACCAGCGAACACCCTCGCGCCCGAAGATCTGCTCCCAGTCGATATCACCGGGTCGGAGCTGTGAAATCGCCGTGTGTCCTCGGTCAGAGCATCCGACGGCGGCGCGCACCCCGAAGCCGCGTTCGGTGAAATTCAACCCGTTGCGGACCGCCCGCCCGACCCCGTCGTACATCACCCAGCGCACGTGTGATTGGTTAACGCCGCCTTGATAGATTAAGTCCTCGACTAGCCGCCCGACCGGGTTGTCGGCGAGCGCCGTAATGATCGCCGTGTCCATCCCGAAACATCGTTTCAGGCCGCGCGCGACGTTGTACTCGCCGCCACCCTCCCAGACTTCAAACGCGCGAGTGGTACGAATACGCCCGTCGCCCGGGTCGAGCCGCAGCATCACCTCGCCCAGAGAGGCCATGTCCCAGCGACAATTCTCCTTCGACTTCACGTTCAATGACTCTGTCATAATCGTAGCAGTCTATGACCGACTCAAGTCAGCGCGCAAGATAATGGCCCTGGGTCGACTAAAACTGGGATGAGGAACGGCAAGGGTCGGCCACGAATCACACGAATCTAACACGAATTATTGGTGATCATTCGTGGAATTCGTGTGATTTGTGGCCGACCCTTCTATTTCTTGTTTCTGTCAAACCAGTCTAGTCCTGCGTCGAGGCGGCGGTGATGTAGCCGCTGCCGAGGCAATGTATGTGACAGCGCTCGAAGAAGGCCGTCGCGCCGCCGAAGATGAAGTCCACGTGACCGGCAATGTAGCAGTCTTCGAAATACTGGCGCCCGCGGTTGGCGAAGATTGTATCCTGCCAGCCTAGAAACCGGCAGTTACGAAACACGACGCGGTCGCCATCGATTCGGATTGCCAGAGCCTGGCCCACCGGACCCGCCGAGTTCTCGAAGGTGATGTTTTCAACTGTGACGTCGTCCGCATCGATTACCGTCTGCGGAGTGCGGAAAGTCCCGATCGGTTTGCCGTCAGGTCCTTGAATGTTGGCGTGCAGGTCAAAACTGAGAACCGTCTTTCCCGGGTCCTCGCCCACGAGCCGAAAGAACCGCTTTTCGCGTTGAATGTAGATCAGTTCCCTGTAGACACCCGGCTTGATATGAATGACCACGGGACTGGCCGAAGTAGATCTCGATCTGCTCCTCGTGAGGTTCAAGTTTTCGCGGCGTCCAGTCGGAGAAGAGCACCTGCGGTCTGCGCGTCGGCAGCACCTCGTAGCCAGGGTCGCCTACTGCGACGGGTGTAGGTGCTACGCGACGGGTGATGTAGACCATCGGCTTGTCGCTCCACCAACTCTGTCGTTCAAAGGCAAGCGGCCGCGGCGTGCCCGTGCGGTCGAGAAGGCCGGAGTTGGCGGCCATCAAAGGCCACTGCCGCGACTCGCCCAGGTAGTCGATTCCACTCCAGAGGAACTGTCCGGAGTGTTGCGGATTGTCGCGGGCGGCCAGCCAGATCGGGCGTTCGTGGCCTTGCTCGGTGCCGACGATTTTGCGGGCAGGGTTGGCTTTGTGAGCGGCGAGCAACTCGAGATCACGATAGTTCGTGCCGATAACGTCGAGCATATCGGCGAGTCCGTTGTCGTAGTCGTGGCTGACATTCGGCCGAAAGAGCGCCTGGGTAACCGGGCGGGTTGGATCTGCTTCGTGGAAGACCTCGATCAGACCCTTGAGGAATCGCCAGTCGTTGTCGAAGGGCGCGATGACTCGCGATTGCGCCGAAGGGCGGGCCGGCAAGGTACCGTTGACTGACACGCCGATGAGAAAACCGGCAATCAATGTCACCAGCGTTTCGAACATGGCGAAGATCGCTCGCGGGTTGCCGCAAGAGCAGCAACCCGCGGTGTACTCATTTAAGCGGTGATCCGCGGCTACGGTTGTGATGGGGTAGCGGCTGAATTGTAGTCCAGGAGAAACTGCTGCGCTTTTATTCCAGGGCTGAGTAACGCGACTCCGCGCTTCCAGTCATAAAGGCAGAATACTCCAACTATGTCACCGTGGAGGTTATAAACGGGACTGCCTGAGAAACCATCCTGGCCATCGATTTTTACGGACCAATACTGGTAACCACGAAAAGTATAAAGCCCGTTAAACTTGCCTCGGCGTACCATCTTCTGGTCCCCGGGCTGGGCGATTAGAATTAGTTGCTCATCGGTGCCGGGTGTCGTCAAGAACGTAGGCGTCTGAGCCTGTTTTGATGTACAAATTCGCAGCAGAGCGAGGTCAGCCTCTTCATCAACCTTAACCACCTTGGCGTGGCAGCCGTTGACGTATGCCTTGACTTGAAGTTCCTCATCAGGCTTGAAGCCGAGCAACCTCTTCTTGCCGCTGCTCAGCTTTCCAGAAACAACGTGATAGCTGGTCATCACCAACCCATCTCCTACGAGAAAGCCGGTGGCATGGGCGTTGGGCTCGACGGAGCCAACAAACGAAAGGACGCGCAGCATCGGGTTCATGTTTTTCTTGCTGAACTCAAGCGCTACCGTAATGGTGTACGGTTCGTGCTGTTTCAGAACTTTCGTCATACTGTCTTGCGCCGCACAGTCGAGCGTAAGGGCCAGAAGCACCACGGCAATAGAAGCCAAGCTGCGTATCGTTCTCTTCATCTTGATCTCCTTCTCCTTCAGAGCCGTTTAGTTGTTATGCGTGGAATGTGCATCCGGCGCATTTGCCGGAGCCTGGTTGTCGCCTGCCATCGGCCGAAATGCCTATGGGTCACCGCGAGATTGGCTGCGAGCAACACTCTTGTCGGGCATTGGAAACGATCTCCTATGCGATCATTACCGATTTTTTGGCCGTGTAGGCCACAGTCTATGCGGTGATCCTTCTTTCTGCAACAGCTTGTTGGCACCCATTGATTCCCGATCCGCGCCTGTATGCTGGAACGAATCAAGCTGGTTTTCATCGGCCGGTCCCGCTCGGGCCGCCTGCTCGAAATTACCGCCTTACCTCGTGTTCGAGAGAAGGCGGATCGAGCCAAGCAGACCCGCTTCAACCGGCTGAACTTTATCCATATCCTGCGCCTGAAAACGCTCCCCATAACGCAGGTTGAGGAGTCTATAGTCGGGCAGCGCGTGACCGGCCATGTGGTTGATCGCTGTATTACCCACTACAATTCGAATCTTATTCTCGCTGCTCTTCAAGAACTCGGTCACGTCAACGGAGTAAGGCGGACACCATACGGAGCCCGCGCGGCGTCCATTCACCGTGACCACCGCCGCTTCGCGCACGGGCCCTTCAAACAACGCTCGCATGCCGTTAGTACGCTGGCTCTGAGGCGCCGTCGGTTTGCCTTCGCCGAAATCGAGAACGGCTCGAACTCCTTTGCTCAGGAAGTTGCCGGGTAGGCTGAAGGTCTTTTCATAGGCAGCCAGTCCGGAGTAATACCGGGTCTTCTCGTCATCTGTCCACGAGCGCAGAGTGTCCATCTTAACTGGTGTGCCATTGTCCCCGAATGTGACCTGCCAGCCGGTGCTGAGATCAATCTCCTGCGGCTGGCCTGCGATTACCGGCGAGGCCGGCGGTGAGGGGCGCGCTCGCCGTGAGAACACTAACACGCGCGACTCGTAGGGTGCCAACTCGAGTGCAAGCGAAACCGAGCTTGCGCCGCGCTCCACGACCGACGCGGGCTGAACTCTTCCAGTCATCGGGTCCCACCAGTCGGGTTCCATCCCGTCGATTCGGAACGTGGCCTTCGCCTTGTGCGGCATGTTATCGGTGTTAGCGAGAAAATAGATCTCAGCGCCTCCGGCGCTTCGATGAATGAATCCTATCTCGGGCGCGGCCGGTGAGAGCGACAGATCAGGACGCGCCATATTTGTCAGCGCATTGGTAAGCTCCTCGGTCTCATCAGTCACGAAGTGTCCCGAGGCGGATGGGCCTTCAAATATGCGGCGCGAGAGCTCGACTATCTTTTGGCGGTCGGCCTGCGTCGCCCGAAATTCCGGTGCTTCAGCAGGAGTTCGCCTCGTGGCGATCAAGACTCCACCGCCTCGAGAAAACTCTTCAAACTTTTGAAGAGTGTCGAGAGGGATACGCTCCACATTAGGAAGTATCGCGACTCTGTACTTGTTCGCTCCCAGCGCCAGGGACCCTTTCTCAATGCGCCCGACCTGCCTGAAGGCGTCATCATCAAAGAAGTCGAAGTTGTGTCCGGCCTCGAGCACTCGTGGAATCAGATTCGGCCCGAGCCGCTCCCGCAGCGTCTCGATCATATTCACGGTACCATTCGTAAAGTGGGCCCAGGCATCGTCGTTGGGAAGGTAGATCGCCACATCGTTGGCGGGCTTGCCCTGCCTCAGCAGAAAACTGAGCCGCTGCAGATAACTCGACAGGTCAGGCATGACAAGCCACCAGGGGTTCTTCTCGTTGAAGACGCCCGCCGCGTAAAACCGCCAGCCGGGGTACGCGACGCCTTCTGCGGTGTAGGGCCAGCCGTGTCCGATCAGTTGATTGATCCCTTGCAGGAAGTGCCGATCAGCTTCGGCCTTCACATCCAGCGGCGTGGCTCGAAAGGACGGCGAGTGCAGCCACGTCCACGTCTCCGAAGAGGTCACCGGACGCCCGTATAGATGACTCGCCGAAGAAGCCCAGCGCGTTGAGCTGAGCGTCTTCCACTGGGGCCCTTCGCCTTCGGGCAGATCAGCATAGGCATTACTCGACAGCGCAGCCACAGGAGCGCCATAGTCCTGAATTCGAAACAGCGTTCGATTTCGCTTCGACCAATCGCGCATCGGCGCCAGGAATCGTTCGTTGAGCAGTTCTGTCAGCGTCTTTCCCCAGTCGTGCCGTATGGCTGGCGTCTCCGACCCGAGGTCGTTGACCAGCGCTGGGAGATGAGGCTTCAAGTCATAGCCGCGACGCTTCCGAAACTCTTCGAGAAAATCGCCCGTCCAATCGGAGTTATACACCTCGAGACTGTCGCAAAAGATCGCGTATGGCGGATTTGAGCCAAACGCCTGCATGAGACGATCGCCGACCTTCTTCAAGTAGCTGTCGATTGCCACTCGGTCGAAGTGGTCGAGCACAAAGCCTTCGGCTCCGATGGCGGGCCTCTTCACCTGCATTCCCGTTCGACTGGCGATGAAGAACTGAACTTCATGCGCGCCCTCCAGACCTTCGGGCAGCAGCACCGCTGCATCCTTGAGGTCGGTGATCTCCCGCAGGCTATCTGCAACAATTCCTTTGTCTTGCACCCGAGCTGAGAATACAGCGAGCAGCTTCTCGCCGGCGGATATGGCGGGCACCGGAACGCGACGCGCGTTGGCGACGACCTTGACTCGCTCGACGCGCAGCCTGCCCGCCGCCTCTCCGATCGGAACCTGCGGCCCGCCATAGGGCCAACCGCTGCCAATCGTCAGATCCACGCGCAGTCCCAATTCGCGCGCCTTTTCGGACGTAAACCTCAGAGCATCGATGAACCCGTCAGAAAGGAAAGGAAGGTTATGGATGCCGGTAACCGCGTCGTCGAGCGCAACCGGGTAGACGGGCTGCACCTCAAACCCGCCGATACCTCCCTCTTTCATCAACTTCATCTCACGTTCCAGTTCGGGCCTGGTCACGGCCGGCCCGAACCACCACCACCGCATCATGATTCTGGAATCGTCCGGAGGGTTCTGAAAGCGCCGTTGTAAATCGGCGACATCCCCTCCTTGCGCATTCGTCTTGTTGGGAGCGAAGGGGAGCACCAGCGAAAAGAGAATCGCCAGCGTCAGAATTGAACGCGGTCGAGAACCCAGCAGGCCTGTTCTCCTCGATCGCAAGTTCCTTTCATCGACTCTTCGACTGATGTTCATCGCGTCAAAGTCTCCGGATGTTCATTCCTCCACTGACCTCGACTACCAGACCGGTAGAATACTCGAAGGCCCCACCCGCCAGCGCAACTACTGCCTTGCCCACGTCCTCTGGGGTCCCCAACCGCTGCTGAGGAATCAACCCCTCGTTTACCAGCTTGTCGTACTTCTCACGAACCGTCGCGATCATGTCGGTCTTGATTATCCCCGGGCGAACTTCATAGACATTGATTCCGAACGCCGATAACCGATCTGCGAAAATAGCCGCCGCCAGACTCAGCCCTGCTTTTGAGAGACAGTACTCGGCGCGCGAAGGCGACGACATGTACGCTGAGACGGAGGTGATGAAGATGATGCTTAGTCTTTCTTCCGGATTCTGCTTCTTCTGGCCGATCATCTGTTGAGCGATTCGCTGAGTCAAAAAGATAGGCCCTCTCAGGTTGGTGGACAATACCCGGTCAAAACTCTCCGGCGTCGTTTCGAGAATATCCAGTCTCTTTTCGGGCGCGATGCCGGCGTTGTTTACGAGGAGATCGATGCGCCCAAACGTCTCGAGGACCGGATCGAGCATCCGATCGTGGTCTTCCAGAACAGAAACATCTCCCTCGACCGGGAGAAAGGTCGATCCGAGTTCTTCAATTGACTGCTTGACCTCGAAGATCCCGCTCGCTCTGTTTGCGGGATCGCAGGTCCTCGAGCTTCCGGCAAGATCGTACCCCTGTTTTGCCAACTCGACAGCGATCCCGCGACCGATGCCACGGCTCGCGCCTGTAATGAAGGCGACTGGTCTTTTTTCCATCACTGCGCCTGTTCCTTGCGATAGCGATTCTTGATCTGCTTGAGTTGCTCAGCTGTTTCAGAATTCTTGTAATGGGCGTCAAGAGGGTAACACCCTGAAGGCATTCCATTGCGCGGAGCCGTCGTGCAGTCGCTGAAGGTCCGGCAAACGCGTTTGCGTTCGAGCGTGCGGCCTTGAAGCACATGCCAGGGCAGTTCGGGATACGACAGCACCATGCGCCCGAGCCCGACGCTGTCAGCCCAGCCTTCCCTGATGGCGGCTTGCGCCACGTTGGGCAAGAACTCTTGCAGATAGGTGTAGGCCGTGCCGACTATCAGCAGATTCGGAAACTGCTGCTTCAGCTTCCGCGTCGCCGCCATCTGTCTGGCTACGCCGATCAGCGGGTCCTCCGGCGGCAGGTACCCGTCGGACGGAGGAAAGAGGGCAGGACGCTGCACATGCGGATTGTAGTAAGGCGAACCGGCCGAAATGTTCACGAGGCGAATCCCCAGTTCGCCGAGCAGCGACAGGAAGCGTACCGGCTCCTCTAAATCGGAGTCAACCGGGTTGGCCTGATTCACGCCAAAACCCCAACGATAGGGCAACAGTTCTTCGAAAGGTTCAGGCACGCCGGCGCCGGGTTTGCCAGGGGAGGAACTGGCCGGGTCAGGATGAAAGGGCACTACGTCAAAGGCCGAGAGCCGTACTCCAATCTCCAAAGCCGGCGCATAGGTGCGAATCCCCTGGACTACCTCTCTCAAGAAACGCGTCCGGTTCTTGAAGCTCCCGCCGTAATCGCCCTCTCTTACATGTGCGCTCAAGAATTCGTGTCCCAGATAACCGTGACAGTGCTTGACGTCCACAAAGTCGAACTCCATCTGCTCAGCAACCCGCGCTGCTTTGTGGAACGCTTCGATGATTTCGCGAATGTCGCCGTCGCTGAGCACCGGATAATCGGACGGCAATCCAAGACGTTTGTCGAGGAATGGATGGTGATAGAGGATGCGAGGCTCAGCGTGGCCGGGATTGGGCCGGCTGATGCTGGAAGCCTTGCGCGCCCGCGACGTGTACCTGGTGGCCGGCTGCGCGGCAATGGGTTCGGTGTTTCTCGCGTGCGGAACACTCGTGTCTGACGCCGCCCTTGCGCTGGTTGATCCGCGCGCACGGGACGAGAGCGCCTGACAGCCTAACAGGGAAGATGCCGTGACGCGTCACGTCGGTCTCGTCTTGATTGTCGTCGGTCTGTTGGCCGCCCTTGCGGCACCGCTCTTGGCACCCCACGCGACCGACGATCGATTCTCCGATCTCCTGAATGCTCCACCCACACGGCCGCACCTCGTCGATGACTCGGGCAGATGGCGCGCGCCGTTCATCTACCGATGGAGACTGACCGATCGGCTGCAACAGCAATACGAGCAAGACCGGACGACGCGAATCTCATTGGTATGGTTCGCGCGCGGCCACCTGGTTGGTTCAGTGGATGA
>JBGPFL010000154.1:0-8336 GCA_041483295.1 Blastocatellia bacterium
ATCGAACGGGCCGTGGTCATCTGTGAAGCCGAGCAGATCGAAAGCCGGCACCTTGGTTCGCACCTCACACAACAGGAAGCCTCATCCAGCACGGATGTAGTGATGATTCCCGTCGGGACGCCCCTCGATGAGGTCGAACGAAGGATGATACTCAGTACACTGTCGCGCACGGACTACAACAAGACGCGGGCCGCCGATGTGCTGGGCATCAGCCTCAAGACGCTGCACAACAAGCTGAAGGCATACCGGCAGGAGACTGCCGGCGATGAAGGATGAACCATTAACTGAGTTTCGTTTGCAGCAACTCAACCATGAAACGATGAACGATCGATAACCCACCGCGATCCTTCGTCGGGCTTATCTCTGAATGGCAAGCACGATAACAGCGCGCGAACAGCTCATTACAGGAGAAGAGGTGCAGCGGAATGCTGCCGGCCGCTCAGGGGTCCTGCAGTGGTTCCCGCTCGGCGTTCGCACTCGCCAAATAATGTTGGTAACGCTGCTTGTGGCATTTGTAGTTGCGATAACAACGGTAGCGAATACGGTATACATGACCGGCGTGATTATTAGCGGCACCGAAGAAGAAGCAGAACGGCTTTCCAGTCAGATCGCCTCCGCGGTACAGCAGCAGATTGCGCACGAAGTTACGGTTGACCAGGATGTCTACCATGCTCTCGCGAGTGAAAAGTCGAGCGTGCGAAGCCTGATGGAATCCAACATAGTCACCTCCCGGACCATCACCTACCTTTACATCACCGGGGCCAGCGGCCGCATTGTCAGCGACGCGACGGGCCGCAACGAGCTCGCCGCTAACAGCCACATGATCGGCGAGGTCCCTTCCACCCGGCCGGATCTGAGCGAGCTGGCGGGCGGTAACCGGCTGAGCCAGCTCGCGCGGGTCTTTCTTGGCGAGCCGATCTACGAACTCCGCAGTCGTTTGACGACCGACGATCCCTCCTTCATCGCCGAGCTTCACATAGGCGTGTCAGCGCAGATAGTCCGGGGTGAGCTGCTTTCGCCCATCAAGACGAGCCTGGTGATCGGGATGATAGCGATTGTGCTTGCCGGCATGGTTGCGATCAGTTCAGCGAACCTCCTACTCAAACCACTCAAAGCAATCTCGACCAGCATCGACCACCTGGAGCATGGCAGCGCCAGCGCTGTCGGCGACGCCAGGCCTCGCCGAGACGAAACGGTCACGGGAGTGACCACTCGACTAAGGCAACTGGGCGAACGGCTGGCCGGGGAGCGCACAGAATTGGAGCTAATGCGCGGTCGCCTTCGACAGGTAATAAGTCACCTGGAAGAACGATTGCTCCTGATAAACCGGGAAGGCCGCGTCATCCTCGCGAGTCCGGACGCCGAACGCATTCTCGGACTCGGCGACATCGAGATCACCGGCCTGCCGGTGGATGAAACTCTGGGAGTTGATCACCCGCTGGTGATTCTGGTCGAGCAGGCTTTTCGGGAACGTAGATCGATCGCGCGTACAACCGTGCACGTGCCGGGGGCAGCCAGCTCTCGCCAGTTGATCGCTTCGTTGCAATATATCGAGGATGCCGGTGAGCCGGTGGGCACGCTTGTAAGCTTGCGCGACTATGAGTCGTTCCAGAGGTTCGAGTCGCAGTGGGACCTTTCAAAGAAGCTCGCAGACCTTGGACGCATCACTTCCGGCATAGCTCACGAGGTGAAGAATCCGCTCAACGCCATGGTTATCCACCTCGAGATCCTGAGGTCCAAGCTCGAGTCGGGCAACGGAGACGCACGTCCTCAACTGGAGATATTAGACGCGGAGATCAAGCGACTCGACCGCGTGGTGCAGACCTTCCTGAACTTCACGAGACCTCTTGAAGTGCGCCTCGAACCGGTGGACTTGAATTCGGTCGTGAGCCAGGTTGTGGCGCTTGCTTCGACTGCGGCCCAGGATAGCGGTATCACCATTAGTCGGGACATTGCCGGGGGATCTCTGGTCGCAAAGTGCGATACGGATCTGCTCAAGCAAGCTCTGCTGAACATCATCATTAATGGGTGTCAGGCGATGCCGGAAGGCGGACCGCTGAAGGTGGCCACCGCTCGGGAGCCGGACGGTTCGGCGCTCATAACAGTCACAGATCGCGGCGTCGGTATCGCTCCTGAAGGCCGCGACCGCATATTCAACCTCTACTACACCACCAAGAACGGCGGCACCGGAATCGGACTGGCCCAGGCATTCCGCGCGGTGCAACTCCACAACGGAAGGATTCACTTCGAGAGCGAGGTCGGTGTCGGAACTACCTTCAAGATCGTCCTCCCTGCCCTTCACTAGCCTGAATCGGGCGCCATCCAAAGAAGAATCCGGTGCCATAACTATGAGGTTCGGCTGCGAATCTGCCCGATAGGATCCCGTTGCCGGACGTATATTCTTTTTCTCGGGCTGCGAACGCCAACCGCTTTGCGATCATCATAGTCCAGGGGTACGCCCAGGAGACGATGAAGCGGCGGGAACTCGGGGAGGGATCTCATGTTCACGCAATCACTGCGGCGGGCAGTCGCGTCCACTGGCGCGGCGCTGCTTCTTGCGGCCACCTTTGTCGGAGCACAAGACGACGGCTCCAACCTTAGAATCAATCGGCACGCAAGCAGCGAAAGACAAAACAACCGCGTAACACCAACCGCCATGCTCGAACGGAGCGACGCGTTTCGGCGAATCCACCCTGATGGAGCGGCACCCCTGCCTCTGAACGCCAATCGACAGAGGACTCTGAAGACTGATCGGGTCTCAGCTCTTACGCGAGTGCGTCAGGCAGCTTCTGCGATAACGATGGAGAACTTCGGCACAGGCGGTGGAGACATTTTCGAGGCCGAGCCCAATGATCTCCTGGCGCAGGGCGTCTCGCTTCCAGTCAACGTCTTTGGCAAGATAAGCGTCAATGGGGACGTCGATTATTTCGCGTTCCGCGCCCTGCCAGGCCAGCAAGTCACCGTCGAGGCATTCGCGGCAAGATTGGCCAATTCTGTTCTCATACCCGAAATCGCTCTGTTCGACTCATCGGGACAGCTCCTTCGCAAAGACGTGGGCGACGAGCTGACCGACCCTCTCCTCAGATACACTCCGGATCGCGATGACGTGTTGATCGTCGGCATCGCCGACGTTGACGACCTGGGTGACGTGCGGGCTGATTACCTCCTCAACATCACCCGCGGCATTGACATCGAGGAACAGGAGCCAAACAACAGCATCGCGCAGGGCCTGGCCCAATTGCCCGCAACAATCTTCGGCGAAGTCAACGGAGCGAGCGACGTCGACTTCTACAGCTTCGTCGCAAGCGCTGGCCAAACCCTGATCGTGGATGTGGATGCCGAGGTTCTGGGATCGCGGCTCGATCCGGAGATCAATCTGACCGATCCTGATTCGGGTGCCGAGTACTTCTTCAACGACCAGTATGACGGCGATGACTCGCGCTTCAATATCGTGCTGCCGCACACGGGCCGATACGTCATCGGGATAGGCTCTTTCGAAAGTAACTCGAGGGGCTTTTACAGACTGAATGCCTCGCTGGTCTCCTCGGATGGCGCGCCGGTGATAACCAGCGTTACACGGTTGGCGAAGAAGAGCGCCGAGGTTGTGGGCACAGGATTCAGCGAAGGAACCGTAATAGAGGTCAATTCTAACCGCGTACGAACTTCGATCATCAGTAGCGGTACGCTGCGTGCAAAGGCAAAGGTCAAGGTTGGACATGTCGTCACGGTGGCCAATCCGCCCGACGATAGACGATCCAATCCCTTAATCGTTCAATAACAGCAAAATGGCCGAAGTCTGAGTTCGATCGAAGGGGACAGACAACTGAGATTCAGGACCATGGTCCCTGCCCGATATGGGGCGAAGGGGATCCTAAATGGTGAGTCCGGAGTAACCGGCGGACTCAAGTCTGGCGCTATTGATGGCTGACGAAAGGAGAGGGAACAATGAGGATCAGATTCATTGCAGTGGTGCTGGCAGCGGTACTGGCGACGGCAGGAGTCATGGCGTTTAGCGGCCATAGCCCTTCAAGCTCGACAACAGAAGAATCCTCGGCCGCTCGAGCGTCGGCAACGGTCCAGCCCGACGCGGAGGCGGGCGCTTATCTCGACGATTTCAAGGCCGGGTATGCGGATGGTTTCGGCTCGGGAGCCTTGAGTTTCAGCTTTCCAGATCACTCTTCGATGGCGAGCAATAGCCGCGGCTATCTCGACGGTTTCACGCAGGGCTATGGCGATGGAGAGGAACAACGGCCCAGCCTGCGCAGCGATCTCTGCACGAACGCGCGAGTCTCGGGCGTTACCGGCGGGCAACCCGCCTACTCCGCCGCGCCTCGTTACGCCGCTTCGAACAGAATAGCGTCGCGACCGGCGGCCAACCGCTACTATGACAGCCGCCCTTATGATCGAAAGCTCATCGACCGTGGGATCAGCGGTACGACCCGTAAGGCGATATTGATCGGAGGCGGCGCAGCCCTGGGCGCGGGACTGGGCGGGGCAGTTGGAGGAAGGAAGGGCGCCCTTGTCGGCGCCCTGGTGGGCGGCGGGAGCGGGACCGCGCTAGCGCTGTCAAAGAAACCGAGCCGTGCGTTCAACCGCCGCGTGTCAGGTAAGACTATGGTGGTCAACACTCTCCTGGGGGCAGGCGCTGGAGCCGGCATCGGAGCCTTAGCCGGCGGTAAGAGGGGTGCGCTTGCAGGAGCCGGCCTTGGAGGCGGAGGCGGGGCCATCTGGTCCCTGGTGACTGGAAAGCGCACGAGGCAGTGATACGGTGAGTAGATCGGGTCTCCTCTGAAGGCGCGAAGCGGTATCTCCGGTAGCACATCTAGCGCCGGATGGTCGGCGACTCAGAATCCATCATCTGTCACGCTCCCGACAAGCTACGATCAATCGCAGACACGGTCTTCTCAAGGCGGGAGTCACTCATCCGGGTTCTGACTGCCAACGAGCACTCGCTTATCAACCAAACGTCGTGTAGCAGGTTGTACTGGGCCGCACAATGCGCAGGTCGCAAAAGTCAATTCTTGACACCCTTACCGCCCTATGGTTCAATGCGGACGTACGTCAGGGCTACCATTCTGTAAAACTTAATTAGGCGGCGTTCGTCTGTCGTCGAATACCGCTCGGGCTTCAATCGGCCCCGGAAGGTCGACAGCTAATGCGCGCCTTTGACGGCCCGAACAGCCCTGACGAACAGTAGACAGCGCGACTCCCACCGACGTGCTGGCGAACAGGAAACTTGGCGAACTCTTCGGGAGGCATTATGAAGCGGGCATGCAGGAACCTGATTCAGCCAGCGCTCCTCTTATTTGTGATTTGCATGCTGGCTTCATCTGCCAGTGCCACCAAGGTTGTGATGCTTTCGGATAGAAACCTTGCCTTGGACTCTCGAGTCATAGTCACGGGTGAGGTAAGTTCGGTAATGAGTGCCTGGGACGACACTGAGCGAGTGGCCTGGACCTACGTCGAGGTGCAGGTTAATCGGATCCTGAAGGGAAAGATCGCAACAACACGCGTAGTCCTTAAGCAGATCGGCGGGACCTACGGGTCGGGGGGGATGCTTGTCTTCGGTCAGCCGGTCTTCTCGCCTGGCCAGCAAGTCATGCTGTATTTGAATACCGCTCCTGATGGCAGCCTGCACGTAGCTCACTCCTTCATGGGAATGTTCACGATTGCAGAGGACAGCATAACGGGACGAAAGACGGTAACGAGGTGGGACGCGTCGGCTGAAGTTGAGATCGCAGCGCTTCGAACCGTCGAGCAGATAACCGATCGCGCGCCGCTTGATGAGTATGTTGACAGGCTCGAACAGACCCTCCAGCGCGAGGCACTCGAGATCGCGCGGATCGAAGAAGAGCGAAGAGATAGGCGGGTAGTCGCGATCCCGTCTGAATACAAGCGTGTAAAACGGAGCGCCGCCGCTTACTCTCCCAGCTTCGTGCTTATCGCTGGAGGACTCAGGTGGATGGAAGCTGACTCGGGGCAGCCCATCACCTACTACGTCAACCCGGCAAATTCACCCATAAGCGGGGGCGGCCCGGCTGAGCTGGCACGCGCTATGAGCGCGTGGTCGAGCCAGAGCGGAGCCAACATCCACTTGCAGGCCGGAGGACAGACTAGCAGTTGTGGTTGGTTTGCTGACGGCTCAAACACGATCTCGTTCGGTGACTGCAGGAACCAGTTGGATCCGGCTGTCGGATGCCAGGGAGTCGTGGCGGCGACAAGTGTGGGCTACGTGTACGAATCCAGAGTAGTGGGTGGAAGGAGCTTCTATCGCATTACGGAAGCTGACCTGGTGTTCAACAGGGGAATGGACTGCTTTCTCGGAACTTCAGCCAACCTGGCTGAAGTTGCCTGTCACGAGCTCGGTCATTCGATAGGACTGGATCATTCGTCCGATCCATCGGCGATAATGTATTATGCGGCACACGGTCGCGGGTTCGATGCGAGACCGGGGACGGATGATATAGCAGGCGTGCTTGCGATCTATCCGTCGGCAGGAATCCCTCCTCCTCCTCCGGGCGGAGGACCAAACGACGCCACGTTCGTAACTCAGTCCGCGCCGCCGGTGATGACGGCCGGCCAGAGCTACGTGGTCTACGTCACCATGCGAAACTCCGGAGCTTCGACATGGCTGTCAGGCGCGGGTTACAAGCTCGGAGCGCAGAACCCACAGGACAATTTCACCTGGGGAGTGAACCGCGTGAGTCTCCCTGGGCCGATCGCTCCGGCGAGTGACGTGACCTTCGCGTTCAGTGTAACCGCACCCGCAGCCGCTGGAGTCTACAACTTCCAGTGGCGGATGCTTCAGGACGGCGTTGGGTACTTCGGTCCGTTGAGTCCCAACATCTCCATCACCATCAGCGGGGCCGGAGGCGGACAGGGACCGGTGTCGATCACGAGCGTTGCTCTGGCTGAGGGCAGGGTGGGACGGGCCTACAAGCAGCAGTTGGACGCTCTTGGCGGACTGCAGCCCTATCGCTGGGGTCTGATCAGCGGGACGCTTCCACCCGGACTGAGCCTCTCACAGAGCGGTTTGATACTGGGCACTCCGGCTACGAGCGGCGATTTTGATTTTGGCGTTCAGGTCTTTGATGTCACGTCCAGCGTGGACAAGTCAGACTCTAAGCGATTCAGGATCACGGTGACCGATCCGGGAGCGCCGGCGCCGCCGACGATCTCAAGAGTCAAAGTTAAGGCTTCCAAGAAGCTCTTTGTGTATGGAGGAAACTTCAGCGAGAGTTCCTTGATCCAGCTCAACGGCGACCTGCTGGTTCCAACATCAGTCCAGATCGATGGCGTATCAGGGACATTGTCTTACAAAGGCCGTCTCACTCTACTGCCCGCGGGCAACAATGCGCTGGTCGTGATGAACGGCACGACGCGGTCGGCTGCGTTCTTCTTCTAGGATCTACGATTTAGGATTCAGGATCTAGGATTTAGGATCTGGTCATCTTTCTTTACGCTCTTCGTGCCCCCTTCGTTCCCCCTTCGTGCTTGGTGGACGCCGTTTTTCCGCAGCCTGCTAGGCTGAACTGGAACGCTGAAGTCACGCCTCGGTGCGGGCACGCACAGAGCTAAAGCCGGGACAACATTTCTATGCCTCGCAAAACGCAGTCAGGCTCACAGAGGAAAATGGGGCGCCAGCCAGGAGTGGAGGGCCCGTCTGCCTGAGGACCGTCCGTGATCCTAGATCCTAAATCCTAAATCCTAGATCCTACCTGGAAATACCCCAGAGCATCTGCTAGTGTTTGACACTTGAAAAGGGGCGCTTAGCTCAGTCGGTAGAGCACTGTGTTCACACCGCAGGGGTCACTGGTTCGAGTCCAGTAGCGCCCATCCCTTCGCCTCTTCCCTTCCCTGCGCCGAGCGTTCCTTGACCTCCGACGAACTCAGCGATTCCTGTGAAGCAGTGAGCGACCGCGGAGGCAATTCGGTCCCGATGTGCCGACCTCGACAACCTCCGATACGCGCCTCTCTCGTAAGAACTGCGCCATCTTAGACTCACCTGTGAGGTGAATGTTGAGGGCCCGTTTGCTTCCAAACTCCCGACTCCTCTGCTAATATCACCGCTTCAAATTCTTACTACTGCATTCATGGGGATTCTGATGCGATTCGATAAACAAATCATCTTGGCGGAGCTGCTGCTGACTCTGACTCTGGCCACCGCGAGCTGTAAAAACCCTCAGAACAGCAATCAACAGAATGCGAGTCAACCGCCCACAAGGCCGCCCGCTCACTGGATTGCACAGTGGCGCTCGCCACACTCGATGGAGATCACCGGCGTGAATCTGGCAGCCTACGCCTACAGTTCAATCTCGGTAGTCTCATCTGACGTC
>JBGPFL010000155.1:0-8272 GCA_041483295.1 Blastocatellia bacterium
CAAAGCGCCATCGACCCGAGCGACGACTGCACGATCTGGTACGTGGGCGACTACATCAAGAAGGGCGCGGCGAGCTACTCGAGCAGAATCGCAGCGTTTCGGCTGCCTGGCTGTCGAGCTAAACGTTAACGCGCTCTAACACACGAAGGTCGCGAGACTTCTGCTGCGCTTCACTTCCGTTGGTCACGAGTGCTCGCGGTCGGCTCTCGGCGATCTCCATCAACCGAGTACGTGATACCCGAATACTGCATCTCCTCCCACGTTTGAGGTCCCCATCGCACTGCCGCTGTCGGGTCGGGATTCCAGCGGTTCGCAGTCGAATTATCGTAATGTGCGGTAGCCTCGAGCCGCGAGCCGCTGGGCACGGCCAGCGGTTTGGTGAATACGTAATAGGTCTGCCAGTTGAAGTCGTATTTCGGAACCGCCAGGACAACTTCGGAGCGGCCGTCGGGATACACGAGCCGATACTCCCAGCTCTTGCCGCGCAGGTGCGTATGCGGGAATAGCGCCGAGATGTGCACGTCTTCGTTGAACTGAATCGCAGACTCGACCGCCTGGTCGCCGGCACCTGCCGGAATGACGAACATCGCGTTGATGAATGCGCTGTTCCGGATCTCCTGCTGTGGCGGCGCCTTCGCAAAGACAAGGCCGACGCTCGTTCGATCCCTCGCCGCCGCGCCGTTCGAGGTGTAGTGCACTTGAAAGAAGAGGATCGCCCCAGCCTTAATTAGAAGTGCCGTTCCGGGCTTGAAGATCATCGCGTTGGTGCCGGGCGCCGTCGTCGCGATCAGAGCACCGGGCATCCCCGTTTCGCGCGGCGAGGCGTTATGGCTATTCGGGTTTTGCTGCGGGGCGCCCGGAACTCGCGGCCCGACTGGCACGAAGGAGACCGGGGACCGTCGGGATCCAGGCTCGCGACAGAAGACCAGCACGTGGTGCACGACGCTGCGGGTGCCCGGCCGTACCTCGATCGCCTGCACCCATTTGTCTTCGGTGAAATTGGTCGGCGTCTCGAAGAACTGGTATGCGACCGTGCCCGAGGCAGGCACTTCAAACTCCTTAGGCATGCTGATGACCGCGTCTGGTGTACCGATTTCCCAGCCCTCAACGAACTTCGGAATCGGGGGCAGATCTTTCGGATCGCCTTTCGGCGCGCCGGCGTCTGCCCAGCGGATCAGCGTTTCCTTCTCCTGGTCACTCAGCCGCCGATCGTTTGAGAAGGTACCCCGCGGGGCAGCCGCGTGCCACGGCGGCATGTTCCCGAGCGCGACTTGCTCGCGGATCGCCCTTGCCCAGGGTCTTGCATCTTCAAAAGTGAGCAGCGACATCGGCGCGATTTCGCCTGGCCGGTGGCAGCTCGTGCAGTTTTTGTAGAGAATGGGGGCGACGTCCTTCGAGAAAGTCGGCGTGGCGGCCGGACTCGTTCCAGCCATGAGAATCGCCGTCAGAACCAGAACCGCGGCGGCCAGCGCAGCAGCGTACGATAACAATGACTTGGTCATGTACTCAGATTCCCTCCCGGATTACGGATACGCTAACGGATCATTGGTGCTGTGTGAGACTATCACAGGACTACGCTTCTTGCGCAAGCGGGCCAATGCGCGGAAACCATATCCGCCGTTGCGATTGGAATGCGACGCCGTCGACATTCAAACCGCTGTCCAGGTTGCGGCCGTTCCATTTGCCGGACAGCAACGGGCGGCGCAGGCTTTGCGAGGAGACTTTGATCAGGTACACTTTAAGCCGCATCGCGAGCAGCTTTAGCTGACTGCTTTCGTACTAGGGTAAATGGGGCAACATCTGAAGAGCAACATTCGGGCGATCTCCGAGATTTCAAACGTGGAGGCTCACTGGACCGTATTCAGCGGGCGCCGAATGTAGCGTGACTTTTGAGCTCGCCAACAGTTCTAACAACCAGAGACACGTTGAACAAATTGCGAGGTGACACTATGAAGAAAAGGCCGACGGTATTGCTCTTAGGGTTCGCGTGGTTATCGGTGTTTGGACTGCTGGCTGCCGGCGCCCAGTCGCGACGTGAATCGGCAGACAGAGTCATCGTGCCGAAGATCTGGGACGCGAAGCAGTTGGCCACCTGGGCCACACCGGTCGCCGGCGTTGGCGTTCCACCAAGCTTCTACTCAGAGGCAGAGTATTACTCGGCGCCGGTCGACAACGTGCGAACCTATCCGGTCTATGCGCCTGATAGGGAGCCAAAGGGCTACCGGGACTGGATGAGACAGCAGGGCTTTCAGCCCCTGATTGAACCCGAAAAGCTGAAGACCGAAAGCGATTGGATAGACGCCGGCCGCCGCGTCTTTCAAGGTCTGGATTTTCCGGTCACCCGAACCGATGACCCAAGCATCTTCAAGTATCTCGGCGACGCCGAGGCCGTCAAGAAGAGCCGCGACACTGTTACGAGAGATGGAATCATTCCTGCCATCCGCTGGCTCGTGGATATGGACGGTAAGCTCAAGATCTCTCTGGCGGACTGTTCCGGGTGCCACAGCCGAGTGCTGCCCGACGGCAAGGTGCTGCTGGGCGCCCAGGGCAATCTGACCTTCAACCCCGAGTCGATCGGGGTTGTTGTCGACGGGTTCCTGAGAGATTTAGAGAGAAAAGGTGTGTCTTTGAGTCAAGCAGAGTATTCATCTTATGGAGCTCCGTGGGTCAAGGACGATATTCACGAGCGATTCAAGACGATGAGCCCGGAGGAGATCGGCGAAGTAGACGGTTTCCCGCAGCAAAGCACATTCGCTCGATTCAACGGCAGCCCTTACTTCATCACCAAGATCCCGGATCTGATTGGAATAAAGGATCGCCGGTACATCGATCACACCGGAACGCACGTCAATCGCGGACCCGAAGACATCGCCAGATACGCGATCCTCGTCAGTGTAGCGGACGATGGCGCAGTCGGCCCTCACCGATTCTTCACCGAACAGCAGCGCAAGCTCGACCACCGTTTCAGCGACGAAGCATTGTACGCGCTGGGTAAGTTTGTTTACTCACTCGAGCCGCCGCCGAATCCAAACAAGGTCGACGCCGCGGCGCGACGCGGGAAGAAGATATTCGAACGCGAAGGCTGCGCTATGTGCCACACGCCCCCTTTGTACACCAACAACATGCTCATACCGGTTGATGGCTTCACTTCGCCAAAGGACGATCCTGCGACGGCGCGGCTTCACGTCTTGAGCGGCGTCAGGCTGGGCACCGATCCGAGTCTGGCGCTCAAGACGAGAAAGGGAACGGGCTACTACAAGGTGCCCTCGCTGAAGGGGCTGTGGTACAGGGGTCGGATTGAGCACTCAGGGTCGATAGCGTCGCTCGAAGAGTGGTTCGATCGAAAGCGGCTGCGCGACGACTACGTTCCAAGCGGGTGGAAAATGCCGGGCGTAAAGACCCGCGCGGTGAGCGGTCACGAATTTGGATTAGACCTGGCGGCTGACGAGAAGCGCGCGCTGATCGCATTCCTGAAGACGCTCTGAGCACAAGATCGCGGGACGGATTGTGATTGGGGTCCCTGCTTCACTACGCTCTCAGCCACCGCATATATATACTCTTCTTTTTGGGGTAGTCCGAGTGGCATCAGAGGTGACCCACCATCTGCGCAACTAAGCCTTTCAAGGTGTCCTTGAATCTCTCCAGTGACTGCAGGGCACCCTTGAAGGTCCTTGAGTTCTGCAGCAATTCCGCTGATATGTACTGTATAATCAGCCGGGTAACCCCTTAAGGGCGTGAAGGAGAACTAAGATGGAAGAAGTAAGGAGAGCCCACGTAATCGGCCGGCACATTGTCACAGATCCGAGAATCTGTCACGGCAAGCCCACTTTTAGCGGCACACGTGTTCTAGTTGCCGATGTACTGGAACAGGTGGCCAGTGGGATGGCCTGGGAAAACAATCATCGAGGAGTGGAACGACAGCATCACCAAAGAAGCCATTAGAGAAGCGGTGCGATTGGCCAGCCAGGCTCTACTGAAACACGCCGACGAGTTTGTGCTCGAGCCGAAATCCGCATGAACCTTCTGGATGAGAACATCCCAAAGCCTCAGCGCGAACGGCTGGAGACCTGGCGGATAGCCGTCAGACAAATTGGTGTCGGCACCGGACGCAGAGGCTCGCTCGATGACGAAATAATCTCGCTGTTACACGGTCTGCAGCGACCCACCTTCTTTACGCGAGACGCAGATTTCTACGAGCGGCATCTCTGTCACGCCAGATACTGTCTCGTCTGTGTGGCGGTTGAGAAATCCGAAACTGCATGGTTCGTGCGCCGCCTACCTCGTCGTCCTGATTTCAACACGCAGGCCAAGCGGATGGGAAAAGTTATCAGAGTCTCGCACGCAGGGGTTTCCTTCTGGCAGTGGCGTCAAGCGAGGCAGGGGCACGTTGGATGGAACTGAAATTGATGAACTCATTATCGCCAGCTTGAGGTTAGGAGGTAGCACGTTTCTTTCATCGCGATGCCGAGGTCTATATAATGCGGCCGTTGAATTCCAGCGATTGGGTGCGATGAGGTAAATGGCGGTTCGTTCTGAGAAAGGAGACAGACATGAGGTTCTTAACGAAAGCGTTCGTGGTAAGCCGCCGAACTGCCGTCACCGCCTTCGCGGTTGCCGGCGTCGTGGCCGGCTTCGGCGTCAGCAACGGGTTCTCCCAGTCGCGCGCACGATTGGAGATCAGGACGCTTTCGTCGCGGCCCGATCTCATAAGCGGCGGCGACGCGCTGGTTGAAGTGAAAGCGCCCGCAGGCACCGCGCTGAGCCAGCTCACGCTAAGGTTGAACGGCAAGGATGTCACGAAACATCTGAGGTTCGATCCCTTTGCCGGCAGCTTTCGAGGACTGATCAGTGACATGAGTGTGGGAGACAATACGCTCCGCGCGGCTGTCAAAGCACGCGGCAAATCGGGAATCGCGGCACAGGCGAGCTTGACGGTGAAGAACTATCCGATCACAGGGCCGATACTCTCAGGGCCTCATCTGTCGCCGTACGAATGCCGCACGGTCGAGTCGGGGCTTGGTCCGCCGCTCGACGCCAATTGTTCTGCTGCCCGGAAGGTCGAGTACTTCTACAGGGCTTCGAACAACACCTTCAAACTGCTCACGGATCCCACGGGACCGCGGCCGTCGGATCTGGTGAGCACGACTACCAACGAAGGGAAGACAGTGCCCTACATCGTGCGGGTTGATTCGGGAACGATTAACCGCGCCATCTACCGCATAGCGATCCTCGACGATCCGACGTTGAGCGGTGTCTCAGTTGCCCCTCCGAGTCGTCGGGCGGTTACCAGGCTTGTGGCCCTCGAAGATCCCAAAGCATCATCCGTGTCCGCACAGTGGCCTCCGGGGCCGGGCTGGAATCATAAGCTCGCGGTGAGTTTTGGCGGTGGAGCCGGCACACAGTACAACCAGGGCATCAACCAGGCGACCGCCGCTTTGAACCATCTGTACGTCTCTCGGGGCTTCGCGTTCATGATCTCGACCGAACTCGTGAATCAGCAGCACGGCAATGCGGTGCTGCAGGGCGAGACGCTGATGATGCTGAAGGAGTACTTCATCGAGCGCTACGCCGTCCCGAAATGGACCGTCGGCTATGGCGGGTCAGGGGGCGCGATCCAGCAGTTGCTGATCACGGAGATCTATCCAGGCCTGCTTGATGGCTTGCAGCCGTCTCTTTCATTCCCTGATTCGACGATGCACACTCCGGACTGCGGACTGTTACAGAACTTCTGGCGCAAGGCGGATCCGGCAGTATGGACGAATGAGAAGAAGGCTGCGGTCGAGGGCTACACCAACGGGACCTGTGCGGCCTGGGAGAGGTCGTTTGTGCCGGTCTACACCGCGACCAACGCCCGTGGATGCGCGCTGAATGATGGCAGCAAGGTTTATAACCCTGAGAACAATCCGACCGGGGCGCGCTGCACCGTGCAGGACATGCGCGTTAACATCTACGGCCGTAATCCGGCGACAGGCTTTGCGCGCAAGCCGCAGGACAACCTCGGGCTGCAGTACGGCCTCGCGGCGCTCAACACCGGCGCTATCAGCGTGGACGAATTCCTGGACCTGAACGAGAAGATCGGCGGCAATGACGTCGACGGGAACTTCATCCGCGATCGGTCGGTGGGGGATCCGCTCGCGATCCGCGCAGCGTACGAGAGCGGGCTGATGAACTCCGGTGGCGGCGGCCTCGCAAGTGTACCGATCCTGCATTCCCGTCCTTATAATGACGCGCAAGGCGACATCCATGACCGCCATCGTGATTTCGCAATCCGCGCTCGTCTTGAAAAAGCGAACGGCCGCTCGGACAATGAGGTGATCTGGGTAGGGCCGCCAGTTGCGAGAAATCAAACGAGGAGCGTGGACCTCGCGGCGCTCTCGCTGGACACAATGAACAAGTGGCTGGATAACATCGCAGCCGACTCTTCGCCGCTCTCGACCAACAAGGTCGTACGCAACAAACCGACGGAGGCGGCCGATGGGTGCTGGGATGAGACCGGCATGAAGATCGTCGAGCCGGCAACCTTGAGTGGTACTGGCGCCTGCAACAAGATGTACCCGGTGCACAGCGAGCCACGCCTCATTGCCGGAGCGCCGCTTGCCAACGATGTGCTCAAATGCCGATTGAAGCCGATCAATTACTCCGACTATGGAGTGGACTTCACGGACGCCCAGAAGGCCCGGATGGCGACCATCTTTTCGACAGGCGTGTGCGATTTCAGCAAGCCCGGCGTGGAGCAGGCGCCGATTAAAGGGACCTTCCGACGCTATTGAGTTGATAGTGCCGACAGTGGAGACATTGCACTTCAGACTGGAGGAGAGATAAACATGCCGACAATCAAACGCTTGATACTGCTTGTTCTGATCCTGGCCGCTGCTGTGACTACGCAAGTCAAAGCCTCGGCCGACGTCGAGATCATTGGGGACGTTGTCTACGGGCACAAAGACGGTATGGCGCTGACCTTCGACGTATTGAAGCCGAAGACGAACGCCAACGGCGCCGCCGTAATTTTTATGGTGAGCGGTGGCTGGGTCTCGACGTTTACTCCACCTCAGCAAGCGGCGGTGCGGTTTCAAGCACTGTTGGACAAGGGCTTCACAGTCATCCCCGTCAGGCACGGGAGCAGTCCGAAGTACGTAATTCCCGAGATCGTGGCAGACGTCCGGCGCGCGGTTCGTTTCATCCGCCACAACGCGAAGCAGTGGGGCATCGATCCGAATCGCCTGGGCGTGTTCGGGGGCAGTGCAGGCGGCCATCTATCGCTCGTACTCGGCACGGCCTCGGACGATGGGGACCCAAAAGCGACCGAGGAATTCATGCGAGAGAGCGACCGCGTAGCCTCGGTTGTGGCTTACTTCCCGCCAGTCGATCTTCGACCTCTTGCCCGTGGGATCCACCCGGCCGCTCCTGCCGAAGGCGCAAAGCCCGAGCGCTTTCCGGCCCTGAACTTCGAGAAAGAGAAGGCGCCTGACTATTCGCCGATCGTGCATGTGTCTCCGGACGACCCGCCGACGCTGCTCATTCATGGCGACAAGGACGAGCTGGTTCCGGTGAGCAACAGCAAGAGCATCTACGAAGCGTTCCAGCAGAACAAGGTTAAGACGGAGCTGATCATCATCGAGGGCGCCGGGCACGGCTTCCAGGGCGACGCCGCGAAGCGCGCCAACGCCGCAATGGTGTCCTGGTTCGAACAGACGCTGCTCAAGAGTTCGCCCAAGGCGCGGCCGTAGGCAACAGCCGGCAGGTTATCGCTGAGTGCTAAGTTCAAGGATGAAGCGCTTGAATCCAAAGTCTTGCACGCGGGCTCGGGCACTTGACGGCTTTAGCCTTCGCCTTGTGTCCGTGAGCGGGTCGTTGCGAAAGCGCGATTCACCGCAGAGCCTGGGTGCGCGTCACGATTTTGGGGTGTGACTAAACAAGGGACTTCAAGGGTCGCGGGAACAGGGTTTCTCATTAACACCTTACTTCAGTGAGGTGCTCTTGGCTCGGCGGATTCCCTGAACCGTTTTAACGGTTTGCGCTCATGGAATCAGAAGACTTTGAAGTTGAAAGATGACCGCGAGAGAAGAAACCGTTAAAACGGTTGGGGGATCTGTCCGGTCGATGGGCACCTCACTGAAGTGAGGTGTTAATGAGAAACCCTGTTCCCGCGACCCTCGAAGTCCCTTGTTTAGTCACACCCCAAAATCGTGACGCGCACCCAGGCTCTGCGGTGAATCGCGCTTTCGCAACGACCCGCTCACGGACACAAGGCGAAGGCTAAAGCCGTCAAGTG
>JBGPFL010000156.1:0-8270 GCA_041483295.1 Blastocatellia bacterium
AACTCCTCCATCAACTTCTTCTTCATTCCGGCGTTGGTTCGCTCTCCGGAGCCGTGACCGAGAAAAACGTCTTCGCCGCTCGCTCGCTTGTCGACAAGCACAGCATTCTCCAGTCTCCAGGCGTTATGGATTCTCTCGTTTATCAAGTCATAAGCACGGTGATTCCAGAACACGGCGTGATCACCGACGACGAGGTCCTCTTCGGATGACGGCCGTACCTCCTGCAGCGATTCGGTCGCCGAAGACCGGAAGGTCTGATACATAATGTCGTCGAAACCGTTCCACTTCAACGTGAGGTTGATCTTCCCGCCCCGCACCCTGTCGTTGAATTTCTTGACGCCGATGGATTCGGCGAACACTCTGAAGTGCACTACCGACGCCAGGTAGTCACAGTGGATCAGGGTCCGGTCGGACTTCTTCGCCTGAGGGGAGAACAAGGTCTTGATGGCCTCGTACGCGTTCTTCTTGCCATCGTCCGACAGTTCGAAATAGTAGTCGCCCTGCTTAGGCCCCCAGTACTTCTTCGCTGCCTTGTTGACGCGCGCCTCGAGAGCTTTATCAGGATACCCGAAGCCCTTGCCGAGGCCGCCCAGAACTTTTTGAGACTCTCGCATCAAGCTGGTCGTCCTCATGCGCTTGAACACTTCTCTGAAGAATTCCTCCTCGTCATCGAACTTGAACTCATCCGCCGAATCGGACATGTCGGTTACGATGAGTGCCGCCGCACGTTTTTCTCCCGCGGCTGGGAATCGCCTCTTGATGAACCCCGCGCGTTGTTTGATGGTCGGTTCGTTCCAACTCGGAAAAATCAGGTACCGCCTCGGCCCTTTGATCAAAATCTTTCGTTGAACGATCGCCGGGCCGCGAGCCAAGGAGTCCAGCAGGCTCGGGCCGATCTCGGGCAAGGCTTTCCTTTGCACCGGGCTGACTCCAACGCCTCGCAGGGGAGCGGGGTCCCAGCCCTGCCCCAGCAGCAGGTCGCGGATGCCGATAGGGTCGGTGTAGCTCTCATATGTCGCGGCGTGAGTAATCATCTGCACGAGCGGTATCACCGGCAGCAACCACCACCACTTGCTGTGAAGCAACAGGCCGCGGCCGTCTATGTGCGCCTGCACGCTTTCCTTCGCGCCGCCGAAGTGCTTGAAGTGGAGTTGACCGGAGGCCCGCATCTCACGCGACGACCACTCGTCGGGCGATTTCTCGGGGCTCGTGAAATCATCGCGGCCTCTCAGGTTGTCCTTCAGACCCTGAACATTGGAAGAGGTGAACTCGACGCTGCCCGCCGAAGACGTACCGTTGTCATGACCGACGAAGTCCCAGAGGCCAAGGGGCTTCATTTTTACGTAGAGGTTCAGAACCGTCATCCGTGCGAGAGGGTCCTTTTCCTTTCCCGCAAACCAGCCGTCATTGAAGCCTCGAGGCTCCAGGTCAGCGCGCGCGTAGTCGGGCACGCGATCCCACGTGGGTACCGCCAAACCTTGCGACGTGGCCGCCTGGTCGGGCCTCAACATAACCCGGCCGGGGGCAACCGCGCGGGGAGATTCGCTCACCAGTCGCTGTACGAACCGGTTGCCATACCTGCGCTGAACGTTGAGCATCATTGCTGCCGTGCTCGGAGATCCCGATGGGTGAGCAACCTGCACGGCTCGCGTATTCGCTTTTGCCGCCTCCTGTTTACTGCCTATTTGAGGAAGAATCTTCCGCATAGCCGTCGCCGTCTCCGGTCGCCTTACTCCTGGCTGCCGTGCGCATTCTCGTTCCACGTTCGGCCCAGCTTTTGAAACTCTCGCCGAGCCGCGCGCGTCAGGTGCGGCATTTGGATCACCTTGCCGTCGCTCGCCGCATAGAATGCCGCCGCCAGCGCGATGTTCTTGATGTTGCCGCCTGCGAGCCTTACGTCCCGGGCCAACACGCTGAAATCCACGTCATCGCCGATCGGCGCTTCACTGGGAAACATGACTTGCCAGATCCGCCGGCGGTACTCTTCATCCGGAAACGGGAACTCGAGAATGAAGTGCATGCGCCGCACGAACGCTTCATCCAGATTCTGCCGGAGGTTCGTCGCCAGGATCGCGATCCCGTCGTACTCTTCCATCTTCTGCAACAGGTATCCGATCTCGATGTTGGCGTAGCGGTCGTGAGCGTCTTTGACTTCCGAACGCTTACCGAACAACGCATCCGCTTCGTCGAAGAACAGAATCGCGCCGCTCGCCTGCGCTTCGTGAAAAATGTTGTGAAGGTTCTTTTCAGTCTCGCCGATGTATTTGCTCACCACCTGAGACAGGTCGATTTTGTAGAGGTCGAGCTGCAACTCGTTTGCGACCACCTCGGCCGCCATCGTCTTGCCGGTGCCGGGCGGGCCCGAGAACAAAACGTTCAGTCCTTTTCCGAGCGAGAGCTTGCGGTCGAATCCCCATTCGCCATAGACAACGTGGCGGTAGCGCGCTTGATCGCATATCTCTCCGACCTGGGCGAGTTGATCCTCGGGAAGCACGATGTCGGACCAGACGTACTTGGGCACGATCTTGCGCGCCAGGTGGCCGAGCTTCGGGCTCGATTGCGCCCGGCACGCTGCGTGGAGGTCCTCCATCGTGATCAAGCCATCTTCAGACGAGCGCCACGAGGCGATGCTCTGAGCCCGATTAAGAGCATCCACGATCTGACCCTGTGTGAGCCGGAACTTGCTGGCTAACACCCCGAAGTCCACGTCGGAGGCAAGCCGCTGATAGTTCCCAGCCTGGCTCTTCCACAGAAGCTCTCTCGCATCATCACTCGGCAGCGGGAACTCGAGGTCGACGAACACCTGATCATTAAGCAGTTCGTGCGGTCTCCAGGAACGGCTGCCGACCAGGAAGGTAACCCGCGAGAGGGTTCGCGTAGTTTCGGCCAGCGCTTGTAAGTCAGATTGGTGCTTGTCGTCATCCGTCAGCAGAACGTCGAAGTTCTCCAAACACAGCGCCGCCGGCTGCAACAGCGACTCGCGGCCGAGCAGCCAGATTGCGTCTTCGAAGCCGAGCGGGTCGGCGATCATCTTTCGAAGGTCGGCCACGACAAGGGAAATTCCAAGCGTGCGGCAAACCGCTCTCGGAAGAGAACGAGCTTCGGATCCGTAAGGACCAGACAGGTGGAAGACTAGACTGCGTCCGCCGCCTTTCGCGTCGCTCAAATGCGAACGCACAAAATCGACCGCCCTACGCCGTGTCTCTTCATCTGTTCCGGCGGACTCCGGTAGGTCTTGCGGGAGGACCACGCGCGCGAGTGGCTCAAGCCTGCCGTCTATCTGAGTGAAGCCCAGCAGACAATCCACGATTCGATCGTCGAGCTTGAGCCATCGCGAGAGCAGCGGAGCGGGCCCGTCTTGCGAGCCATCGCTCATTTCCAACAGGCGGTACTTCCTCACTGGCGCCGCGGGATCGAATGCACACCGCGCCGCCAGCTTCTCTTCGGCCGTGTCGCAGAGCAGATCAAGCAGCAAATCCACACTGGGTTTCCTGCGCGTTACGTCATCGTGCAAATAGCCGAAGAGTTTTTCGTACTTTCGATCCAATTCAGGCGCAAGACAAATCAACACACACTGTTCTTCAAAGCGGGTGAGGTGGAAAAGCTGTGAAAGGTGCGGCAGCGATAGATGAATGCCTTCTTTCAAGCTAACGGCTCGCCGCCGCTCGATCTGGGATTCAAGGCGGCTCAAAGACTCAGCTAACGTCTGAGCCTTCGAGTCATCGGGGCAAATGACGGTCCCATCAATCGCCGCAGCCGCAGCTCCTGCAAGCAATCCGGCCACTTCCTCTTCTGAAATCACCAGACCTTTGAATTGATCCAAAGGATTGGCCGGTTCCCGATTCTGCTGTTTGAGCACTTCAAGGTGTATGAGCAAATCTAGGCGCTTTAGCTCATCCGAGAGATGCGCCCAGCTTTGAGGATAGAGGGTGTCCTCGTCTGTCCTTCGAGGCTCTGTTGCGGCTTCTGGCATCACTTTCTCTTGGGGCTCCCAGCCAGTTCCGACGTATGTCTCTATCCACGATGCTCGACAGAGGTGGTATTCCCAGCAATGCGAAGCGTTCCGCTGGTCGACGTTTCGAGTCGTTGAGAATGAGGATACGGTTTGGACAAGGTGCCTTGTCCCACTTGGCAAATCACCAAGATAAAGCTAACGAGCCGACTTCAACTCCCAAGCTTCCTACAATAAGAACATAAAGGACATAAAAGGACATAAAAAAATAAGGGACAGGTGGTCCCGCTGGTTCTCAATCGCGCCAAGCACAACCGTCTTACTTGAGTGCACCGACACGATGACAGGTTTAAGGAACGACAGTAAGGGAAAGCCCCTGGCGCATCCCCAACTGAACGGAAGACGGCGGAGCGATGCTACATTAGCTACACCCCCTCTTGTCAACAAAATTACGCATGTGGTCGTGTGAAGAACGACGACGTTGCAGAGCCCATCCTGGAGTTCAAACCTTGCCAGGCAGTGTTCCACGCGATCGGTAATATCCAGATCTGCTTGTCGCGGCGAGTAGAAATCGTAATGGTGCTCGAGGGCATAGATGCAGTATAAGCGTATAGGCTTGAGTGTGTAAAATTCAGGGACGATCGATCTCGCCGCAAAGACGCAAAATCCGGACGCGCACCTCCGATCGGCTTTGATCTTCACCCGGACGGTGCTAGTATCGCCGCCATCAAGAAGACCGTTGTAAAGGAGACTTGTATGATCATCTTCGGCAAGCGGCTGTCTGAGTACGCCTCGTTCGCAAAGCTCTTTCTCGGTTTGATCTTTATCGTGGGCATTGCCCGGCTTGGGTTGTCTCTGGCCGGCGTGGGGAACGCGACCACCAAGTGGCTGAGCATCACGGTAGTTACACTTGTCGGCCTCGTCTACTACGCCATTAGGGTTCACACCAGCGGTTTTGGTAGCTACAAGCAGCTACTCCCGATTTACCTGCTGCTGAGCCTGGTCGGACAAGGGATCGTCGTCGCGGGGATCGTCCTCTCGATAGCGACGAGCAAAAACAACGTCTTCAGCTCGCCCGAGTACAGCGGCGGGGGAGATGGCAAGAACTGGGGTCACGTCGCGGCCCACCTGGTATTGGGCGTGATCGTAGGTCCACTGGTATCCTGGCTCATTGGATCCGTGATCATGTTTGTAACAAAGAAGGTATCCGGCGAGCGGAGTTCTAACGCCAGAGCGAGTGCCTGATCGGGCACAGCCCGGCGGCAGAAATACTGCTTCCTTGCCGCGAAGACACCAGGACACGAAGGGGCAGTAAGAGTGTAAAAGTGATCTGCCTTTCAACTTAGTGGTCCCCGGTGTCTGCGAGTCTTCGTGGCATCAACCGGGTCTTACTCACCTGCTAAATCGCTCCTCCGCTGGTGGCACGTGGTCAAACGGCGCGGCAGTAAGAACAGCCAAAAAGCGCGTAGCGTCCTTCGTCAATCAAGATAGTCCTTGATCGAAATCTCTGAGGTCAGGGTCTGGTGAATGGGACACCGCCGGGCAATCTCGAGGAGCTTCCTTTTCTGCTCGTCTGAAAGCTCTCCGGTTACCGAAATATATCTCTCTATGCGGGTGATCTTGCCTTCTTTAGTCACGCAATCCTCACAGTCCTGAGCGTGAATGCGGTCGTGACTGAGGCTCACGTCGACTCTCTCCAGCGGCCACTGCTTTCGACGTGCGTAGATCTGCAGGGTCATCGCGGTGCACGCACCCAGGGCTGCAAGCAACAACTCATATGGCCCGGGACCTTCGTCGGTTCCTCCCGCTTCACGAGGCTCGTCGGCAATGATCTTGTGTTGTCCAGCTCTGATCTCCTGTTTCAAGTATCCAATCGAAGAGACGATGACTTCAGCCATGGATCCCTCCTTCCTGGCTATCGATCCTCGTTCTGGTCACGCGGGTGCGATTGAGGGTCGGACACCGCGCGAGAATAAGCTCTTAACCCCTTCCCTGCACCGCTCCGCGAGCGCCCATCTCATTAACACCTCACTTCAGTGAGGTGTCTGTCCCGGCAGAACGCTGGAACCGTTTTAACGGTTTTTCCCCGTTTGGGTAGCCACCGGCTTCCGCGCCATATTCTCCACTGAAGGCTGAGCTCACGTTGGGCGGATCAAAACCGTTAAAACGGTTCTCACGAGCCCGTCGGCGGCCAGACACCCCACTGAAGTGGGGTGTTAATGAGACCGATATGCCCGCGATATTGAGTACCACTTCTAATCGCGACTGCCAACCGCTGTTCAGGCTCTCGTTACTTGCCTTTAGCAGGCTTGTAGTACTTGCGTCCGCGGAGGCCCTCGGGCAAACATTCCATCTGGTCCGCTCGGCCGGACTCGAAGTCGTGCGCGTACTGATATCCCTGTCCGTAACCGAGCTGCTTCATTAAAGAGGTTGGCGCATTGCGCAAATGCAAAGGCACCGGCTCGCGTTCAGTCTCGAGCGCATCCTTCTGCGCCGCGCCGTAGGCTTCAATAACCGAGTTCGACTTTGGGGCGAGAGCCAGATAGATCGTCGCCTGCGTCAACGCTATTTTAGCCTCGGGTAGCCCAATGAAGTGCGTCGCCTGCATCGCGGCCATCGCCTGCACCAGAGCCATCGGATCGGCGAGCCCTATGTCCTCAGAAGCGTGATGCACGAGTCGCCTGGCAACGTAGAGTGGATCTTCTCCCGATTCGAGCATTCGGGCGAGCCAGTAGACAGCCGCGTCTGCGTCCGAGTTTCGAATCGATTTAATGAACGCCGATATCAGGTTGAAGTGCTCTTCCCCTGCCTTGTCATATCTCAACGTAGCGCGCTGCATCGCCTCGCGCATCACCTCCGCCGTAATCACTCGGACGCCCGCCGGGTCGGGGTCCGCAATTGAAACCGCAAGCTCGAGGGTGTTTAGCGCCACTCGCGCATCGCCCGACGCATAAGCCGCGACCAGGCCAAGCATTTCATCGGTGACTTCGATCCGGGAACCGCCGAGGCCGCGCTCAGGGTTTTCGATCGCCCGCTTCATTATCTGGACAAGTTGGTCCGAGGTCAGCGGGTGGAGCACGAATACCTTCGCCCGGGATAACAAGGCCGAGTTAACTTCGAATGAGGGATTCTCAGTCGTCGCCCCGATAAGTATGATCGTGCCGGTCTCGACATAAGGCAGGAAGGCATCCTGCTGGGCTTTGTTGAAGCGGTGGATCTCATCGATGAACACGACGGTGCGCTGGCCGGCACGTCGTCTGTACTCGTCGGCTTCGGCCATCACTTCGCGAACCTCGCGGATACCTGAACTTACGGCGCTAAAAGGCAGATATCGAGCTGCCGTCTGAGCGGCGATCACTTCGGCGAGGGTGGTCTTACCCGAGCCGGGCGGGCCCCAAAGGATGATCGACTGCAGTCGATCCTATTCGATCATCTTTCGGAGTGCTCGACCGCGACCTACAAGCTTCTCCTGCCCCACAAACTCATCCAGAGTTCGGGGTCTCATGCGATCCGCCAGCGGCCGTTCGCCAGCCCGATCATCGTCCGCGACGGGATCGTCGGGCTCCTCAAAGAGAGATGCTGGGCCGTCGGCACGATACATCGAGGACCGTTTCCTGATCTTGGGCATTCTGGCTCCTTCGGGCAATAGTATAGGCTGTGCACCGGTCTGGCAACGCGGCCCTACATAGGCTTTGCAGCATTCGAGGCGAGGTGGCCTGGCGGAACAAGCATCGTCGCTGCGATGCGGCACGCTGAACACCTCGTTCATAGGAGCAGAATTTGTTGACAGTCGGAGCGGCCGGCTGCTAGGATTGGCTTCGTTGACAAGCCTTCCTCTCCTTTGTTAACGTCACTCTTTAATAGAGAGTAGTGACGGCCTCTGCGCGTGACACCTCAATAATGGGAGTTCCTGTGAGAAGGTTTTATTTTCTTGCCTCGTGTTTGATCATCTCAGCACTTTTCGGCTCGGCATGCATACGAAGAGTCTCTGTTCCACCGCTACTGCTGGCTAATGAATCCGTCCCCACAGATGCGCTGATAAGCAGGATAAACGCCTACGAGGGCGTTAAGACGCTCGGCGCTCAGGGTACGGTTTCGCTTCGCAACTACTTTACGGGAGTAGACAGCAAAGTGGACGACTTTCCGCCGGGTAATGGCCTCGTTCGTGTGCAGAGGCCTTAGAGTATTCGCATAGTGGTTAAGGCGCCGGTCATCAACTCACAGGTCGCCGACATGGTGAGCGATGGCCAGCAGTTCAAGCTGGCGATGCATTACCCGACTGACCACAAACGGTTCCTCTTTGGCAGCAACTTGAAAG
>JBGPFL010000157.1:0-8223 GCA_041483295.1 Blastocatellia bacterium
ATTCGACCCTCAACCCGGAGCAGGTGCAGACGATAGTGAAACACTCCGCGGATGACCTTGGAACAACAGGTTGGGATTTCGGCTTTGGATGGGGAAGGCTGAATGCCTCACGAGCGGTCAGCGATGCACTGAGCACAACCGGCTCGCCCGACGTTACCCCGCCTACGGTAGGCATGCTAACCCCTGGAAGCGGGGCCACAGTATCGGAGGTTGTGATCGTTGAGGCATCCGCCAGCGCCAACATCGGCGTGGCTTCAGTAACCCTCAGCCTCGACGGAACAGTCCTGAACACCTACACAGAAGCTCCTTATAACTGGGCGTGGGACACCCAGACGGCCTCGTATGGTGTTCACACATTGAGTGCAAAAGCTCTTGACTTTCAAGGCAACGCTGGCACTGCTTCGATCTCCGTCACTGTGGACAACAGGCCTGGCCTCGCGCCGCCCCATATCTCCATAACATCGCCAAGGCAGAATGTGAGAGTCTCGGGCATCGTCTCGGTTCTGGTCGATGCGACGGACGATCTGGCGGTAACGAAGGTGGAGTTATTCGCCGATGGCGTGCTAAAGACAAGCAGTCGGACAGCCCCGTTTACTACCAAGTGGGACACGAAAAAGGTGACAGCGGGTTCGCACACGATCCAGTGTAAGGCTTACGACGGGACGGGCAATTCGACTATGTCAGCGCCGGTTACAGTGATCAAGTAACAGGATGGGGCGGCGCGCAATTTTAGAGGCGTAAAACAAAACAGCGGGCGTTAGAAACTCCCCGCTGTTTTGCTGTTGTATATCGAGCGCCCGCTGCAAACGT
This sequence comes from Blastocatellia bacterium, assembly GCA_041483295.1. Classification (GTDB taxonomy): domain Bacteria; phylum Acidobacteriota; class Blastocatellia; order UBA7656; family UBA7656; genus DASYSA01. The sequence goes on from JBGPFL010000157.1 coordinate 811, forward strand.
CAGATCTCAACCTCAACGAAGCTTCATAGACGGGTCGCCGAAGAAGATCCACGTACGTCGAACGTCCAGATCTCCAGTCCCTGCCTTCGCGTTCATCACAGCTTCTCCTACGGTCGTCAGCTTCCCGCTGAACAGGTACTTGAACAGTTCCTGATCAAGAGATACCTGTCCCGCGGCTTCCGTCATTCCAGACGAAGCCCACACCGCAACCGCTCCTCCGTCGGGCGATTTTATCAACGCACCCGCTAGAGTCAAGGACCTCTGGTCGGTATACAGCCCATTCAAACACGTCATCATCACGTACACCGATAGATGATCCCGGTTCCTCAGGCTCTTGGCATCCGTGACGGTGAGCAGACTCGCGTTCGACCATATTCCCGGCGCGCCATGCCCCAGATAGTTCACTACCTTCGGCCCTCGGTTCAGGTTATCCATTGTCGCCGCTTTCGCCGCGGCATCATCCATAACCACACGATCCACCTGCACGACCGGCAGTCCCGCCGGAATCAAGCTCTTCACTGTCTGGCTGGCTTGCTGGAAGTTGTATCCGATTGTCAGATCGTTCACCAGAAGCGCTGAGTTGGTCGCCTGCGCCCCGTCGTAGCCGACAATCTTCCCTACCACTGTTGCCGCTTCCTCTGGCGTTCTCACCGGCAGCCGCCCTACCGCCATCTCCGCGATTGCGTCTCCATCGAAGTCCGCGAACCAATCATCGCTCGCCGTCTCGAACTGCACTGTACCAACCAGCTTCGTCGGTACCAGATCCACCTCTCCTCGCCCAAGATAGTTCCGCGGATCATACGTTGCATCGCCCGCCAGCAATACGAATCGCGGCGCCGGACTCCAGTTACCCTTCGCGTACGAAAGGAAGTCCTTCACCGACTGCGGCGTCTTCTGCCCAAAGCTGAACTCGTCGTAGATGTCCTCCACATCCACCACCGCTACCTTCATTCCCTGGCTCTGTCTCAAAGCCTTCAGCGGCCCCATGCTCGGCGAAAGCGCCTGGGTCGTGATGATCACCAGGTCCGCTCCGTTACCCTTCTGTTTCAGGCTCGACGGCTGATCTACTCGGATGCTTGGTGCTCGCTTCACTCCGTCTCCGGCGAACACAAGCAGCGTTCGCTTTCCGATCCCGGGCGCTACTGCTGTCACCGAATAACCGCTAGCTTGTTGCGTGACAGTTGCCTTCACCTCCTGCGGCGCATTCGCGCTCGTCACATCCATCACCCGAACATCCCCGCTCTTGAACCCATCCAGCGTGACCTGGTCTTTGCCGTTTGCGGTAAATCGCAGGGTGCTGTCGTCCGCCTTGTAACTGTGCCAGTAGGTCACTCTTATCGACCCGATGAGGCTTACGTCGCTGCCGCCGCCTTGCGCGGTGAGCGCCACGTGGTTCTCGCCTTCTTTCAACAACGCTTGCGACACGGTGAACTTGCCCGTGCCTTGATCGAGACCGCTGAAGGCTATGTTTCCCAGGACCACTCCGCCCACCGCCACCGTGACCTGGTGCGGCAACGTTGTCACTCCTTGCACGCTCACCTCGATGAGCGCGTCCTTGCCCGGCGTCGAATCGACGCTGCGCAACGTCAGGGTCTGGTCCGCTCCCGCGGCTGCGACCACCCCGCCGAAGAAGTTATCCGCATCTCCATTCTTCAATGAAGAGTAGTAGATGTTGCGATCTCGTCGCTCAACCGTGTACTGGAAGCTCCCGCTCGCAACTGACGTCGCAACTTCTTGTGCCGTCCTTATCTTCGCTCCAGGCTGGCCGCCCGCGATCAACCAGTAGACTCGAGTGTCGCTCCACGGCGTGTCTATTCCCAATCCGTAGAACTCGATGCTGAAGGCCGCTCCCTTTTCGCTATTGAGAATGAACGGCTGCTCCTGTCCATCGGCAAACAACCGAAGGTTCTGGGCGGAAGCCACGTTGAAACCAGCCGCCGTCAGTTCCTCCTGAGTTACTCGATACCACCCTTCTTGTTTTACTGATATCTTGGCCGCGGGTTGCGCGGCAACTGCTGCCTGAGCGAGGAGCAGTTGAGCACTATGCTTGACCGGCTTCGCTTTACTGCCGACGGGAACTGTCGAATCAGGCTCGCCCTTATCTGCGCCCAGCGTCTCGATCGACATCGACTCCATCTGAAGCGGATGCGCTTCGCCGTATGGGGCCTCCATAGCTACGATGGGGCCGTGCCAGGTGCTGGTTCCATCGAGGTCGAGATCCTCGAGCCAGTACTGCGCCGTCCGGTTGCGCGTTGCATCCCAGAATGAGTAAGACTTGCCTGAGGTCAGGTTCGTGCCAGCCGCAACCATCAATGCTGAACCTGCAATGAGAGACTTGGTCACACGTTGACGCTGCCCGTTCTCCTCTCTGTAAATATTGAAGCCTAGATTGTCAGCTTCGTAACCGGTCTGCCACTGCAGCTCGACGTAGCCGTCGTACCGGGTCGCCTCAAACAACTGGAGCTCGACCACCGAGGCCGCCAGGGTGCAAGTAGCTCCCCCTGAGAGTCCCGGAATCTGAGCAGCGGTCATATTTGTGGCACTAATACCTGCAGTACCCGGCGCAGAACTGAAAGCGTCACTCGAACTTGTGGTAACGCCATTCGCGCCTCCCGCGACGCTGATCGCAAGAGCCGGCGTGGAAACGAAGACGACTCCGCCGCCGCCGCCGCCACCCGGACCGTGACGCTCGCCCGGGGTGCCATTCGGTGCCTGGTTGTGCCATGCATCGCCGCCGCGCCCTCCATTTGCGTTAACTGTAAGTCCTGTCAGCAGTCCGGACTTGACCCAGAATACGACGCTGCCGCCAGCGCCGCCGCCTCCTCCTCCATCATTGTCCGTGTCGTTGAAGGCATCCGCACCGGTCGCGCTGATTGTAGCTGTACCGTTAACACTACCGGCGCGGATTATCACCATACCGCCGCCCGCCCCGCCGGATGAGGCCGCGGTAACTCCAGGAGTGTTATTCCGAGTTCCGGCGCCGCCGCCGCCGCCCATGACCAGTCGTCCGGCCGCCGCCTGGGCAAACGGGGATCCACCAAACCCTCCCACAGCTAAGTTGGTGTTCCAAGAATTACCGCCTCTTCCGCCGGTGCCTCCGTTGCCTCCGCCGCCTCCTCCCGAGTTCTCGTCGTTCGCAGACGGATGCCCATCCGTGCCACCGCCGCCCGCATTGCCGGGAGCGCCCATGGCAGTGCTGCCACTTGTATAGCCCTCGTCGGTGTTGTCTAGAACGGTGCTCGAGGAAGCGATGTACATAAAGCGGGGGGTGCCGGCTATGCCCTCGCCTTTGGAGCCGTGGAAATTGCGGGAAGCCAGATTGCGATAGTCAGTGTTAGCTCCGTTGTTTCCACCCGCAAGCTGTCGGCCTGCGCCGGGTCTGAACCCAAGGCCGGTAACGCTCACCGCGGTGCTGTTGCCGAATGCGAGGACTCCGGCGACGTCAATAGCAAGGATGCCGCCGGTAGTACCATTCCAAGGGGCGGCGCTTAGCGTCGAGCTGAGTGTTGCGGTTGTGTACTGCGGCACCCTGACCACCTGGTACCGCCGCTGTCCCTGAAGGTTCGTGGGAAGGGCATAGCTTTCATTTGTATAGGAGTTGTTCAGACGCGAACTCGCGCCTGTTCCTACAAATGTCAGCGTTCCGCCTGTCACAGGGACGGCGATCGTAGCTTTGATGAATTCGTAACGCCCGGTATTATTCGATGCGCTGTATCCCGAACCTCCGCCCGCAGTCCCATCTCCATAGCTGCTGGTGTTTGTAACATTGATCGTGGCATCCTGCATCTGGATGATAACCAACAGGTCGCCGTTAGCTATCGCCGTTTGCGCGCCGGTTGCGTTGGCAGCGCCTAGCGCGATTTGCGTCGAGGTCCCGGCGGTCAGAGTTTGGGTGGTGCCGGGATAGTAGGCGTTCTTGATACCCGTCAGTGTTCCCCCCGGGCCATCCTTTCCAGGCGTCGCACAGGTCTGGGCGTCCGCGGTTGCCGGCTGAAGTGCCACCCACATCACCAGCATCATGGCCAGCGATTGAAACAACCGCTTCCATAGCCCCGCCGTATCAAGGCCTTCGATCGTATTGGTGCGTGCCGTCAGAATCTGTCTTGTTCTACCCATGATCAATTTGCTCGTCCTGTTCATTTTTTCGCTGAGCCTGAAGCTTTGTCTGGGGGAGACGCGCTCAATTCCTTTAAGACTTTTTCAAGGGGACTTGAGATACTACATTCGGCAACCCCTGTACCATTGGCCCCACGAGCCCTAATAGCGGCCTAAGTAACAGAGCCAAAGGGCTATAGGACCTGATAGCCAACGTGCTCGTCCAGCAGGCAATTCGGTCGCTTCGGTCATAATGAACGAACAGCTCACCGGTTCACGGCATTGTGCCCTAGTATCTGACCCGTCCTGCCACGCTGATTGCGAACATAAGGGGGGATCGCCGGGGCGATATGGGGTGATCTTACAGGAGACCTGCACTCCCAGTAAGTTTTTCGCCCGAAGCGGGGTGATTATCCCCAATCAAGCGAATAAGTCAACAGTTATGTCATTTGTCACTCGTCACTTGTCACTTGGAGGGCAGGTCGTCCGGCGATATAGCCCTGAGCCTGGGCAAGCGGCCGTCTTTGGCAGACAGCTTTGGATCGTCGATCCCCCACTCAATGCCCAGCTCCGGATCATTCCATAGGACCCCGCGCTCGTCTCCCTGATAGTAAAAGTCGCTGCACTTGTACAGGAACTCCGCTGTGTCCGACATAACAAGAAAGCCATGCGCGAAGCCCGGTGGGATGTATATCTGTCGCCTATTTTCAGCCGAGAGCACGGTAGCGGTATGTTCGCCAAACCGGGGCGAACCTCGGCGAATGTCGAGCGCCACATCGAGCACTTCACCCTCGACCACTCGACAGAGCTTAGCCTGCGGGTGCTGGAGTTGATAGTGCAGCCCACGCAGAGTGCCCCTCACCGACATGGAGTGATTGTCCTGGACGAATGCCTCGGCGATGCCCAGTTCGCTGAAGTCTCTCTGATTATAGCTCTCAAAGAAGAAGCCACGCTCATCATGCTTCACCGTGGGTTCTATCAGCAGCACGCCTGGAAATGAGGTCTCAATGCGTTTCATAGGCAGTAGGCGGTAGGCAGTATGCAGTGGGAGTAGGCGGGAAGCGGTAGGCGCTACGAAGTCGGCAGTGGGGGAGTAGGCGGCAAGAGTAGGCGGTCCGAAGTGCTTTTCTTGCTCACTGCCTGCCGCCTACTGCTTACTGCCTGCTGCCTGCTGCCTGCTGCCTGCTGCCTACTGCCTACTGCTTCGCGCTCATCGCAAAGTCGTCCAGCCACAGAGTCCCTCGAGTCGGCTCGTCATACGCGTACCTGGGAATTCGTTGAAGCGTGATGTAGACCACTGACACGCCCCCCGCGGCGGCCGGCGCAGTGAACTCGACCGAAACCCGCTCCCAATCGGTGGATTCGGACGGCAGGGGACTCGATGCAACCAGCTCTTTCGACCCGCGGTCGGTCACGACTAATCGGGGAGCTTCGGGAGTTATCAGGCCGGTGCTCTTTGCGTAGCACTCGAGCTGATAGCGCGCCCCCGGCAGAACGACCACCATCTGTCTGATCTCTCCATTGAGCCTGGTGGTATCCCGGCCTATGAAATCTATTCTGAGGGAACGCACGCCTGAGTGTGCCGCGGACGTGTCCACGGTCAAGCGGGCGTATTCGCTTCGCGCGATGTTCCAATCGAACTGCGAGAAATCGCGCAGAATGTCGGACTCGAACCCGCCGTTCCAGATCGAGCCAGGGGAGGCCAGGCTCGGGTCGGCGCTCCTCAGATCCATCCACAGGGATCTCGCCGTATTCAGCCCTCCGGCCTGGATGAGCTCATTGAGAAAGGCGCCGCTCTCAGCGTTGGCCAACTGGGCGTTTCGGCTCAGCCCGCGGAAAACATCTGCGGATTCGGGCAGCCGGCGCATCCTGAGAAGGAAGCGCGCCAGCATCAACCTGTGTTTTGGGTCGGGGCTGGTGACGGCGTCCACCGCGCGCGGATTGCCTCCGGATACGCGCCAGATGAGGTCGAGCGTTCCCGCGAGGAGCGAGTCGTTCGCCGATGTAGCAATGCGGAATTGGCCAAGCGATTCCTCGAGCTTTCCCTCCCTCACCAGGACATTTGCCAATCGCCAGTGCACGTCGATGTTGTTGGGCGCAAGCTTGACCGCTTCCTTGAGCGCCTCTTCGGCCGCCGCTCGGTCTCCTTGCGCCTCGCTGACGGCCGCCAGCGTGAGCCTGTGCGTATAGTCGAACGGCGACAGGCTGATCGCTTTCTCGGCAGCCGCTCGAGCACGAGCGAGATCGCGATCCCTCTCCAACAGTTCGGCCTCAGCGAGTCTACCCTCCAGGCGGCCCGAGTTCGGAAAGTAGCTAAGCGCCGAAGCCAGGAGGTCCCGACTAACCGTCACTCGATCATCGGCGAGGGTACCGGTGATGAAGTTGGAGACGATCGATGTAAACAGCAGCGCCGAGACGCCAAGCGCCACGAGCAGAAGCGTGAGCCTCGCTGCAAGACTATTCAGCTTAAGTTCCAAGACCATAGGCAAACTCGCCGGCTGCCGGAGACAGGCTCTGATCCAAAAGATTGGCGACACTCGCCGTCGACATCAAACTCATGTACAACGCTGACCCGAGACCTGTCAAACGAACCGACCTATTCATCCGCAGATTGCGCAGATGAAGGTAGGCAGTAGGCGGTAGGCAATAGGCAGCACGATGGTGGGGCACGGGGAGCACGCGGAACACGCGGACTGCCCTACTGCCGACTGTCTACTGCCTACCGCCTACTGCCTACGTTTTCGGTATTTCTTGACAGCCTACGAGAGCTATGGTTCAATTGCACGCTCCTCGCGATCGTAATAAGAAAAAAAAGATCTTCTAAGGGTGGTTGTGCAGATCAAGAGGGGAAGGCTCACCTGTATTTTGGTGGGCAGCACCCATTGCCTTATCGTAACCGTCGGTCGAGAAGGGTGCAGAGTCGGCGGTCGCACTTGGGCGTAGCATTGTTCCACTGCTAACACGCCAGCCGTCGTCTTCAACCAGAATAAGGCATAACAGTAGAAAGGCTTTTCCGTCAGGCGACTCTTCTGGCCCCCCAAAAGGCGCCGCGGTCTCTAGCTATGCCGCAGACGTTTAGCGCTCTCGGCGAAATGTCGAGGGTGGGCATTTCATCGACTTAGGCATCACGGCGGCCGCTGGCCAGGCCCGCCTGCGAAAAGTTCAAAAGTGCTCCGTTTATTCACCTCCTACGCGGCAGGTCGAAGTAACCTGTCGTCCGTTTCTACCGCTCAAGACTGAAAGGAGTATGAGATAAATATGCGCACGAAAATAGTAATGTGCTTGGCCGCCATTCTCGTTCTGGAGTCGGCGGCATCC
>JBGPFL010000158.1:0-8220 GCA_041483295.1 Blastocatellia bacterium
AGAGCATCCGAATCATTCGCAACTCGTCATCCGAAAAATCCTGAAGAGGACTGTTGTAGGCGCCGCGCTCGAGAACGCAGATCGAACTATCTCTACCTGTCGCCACGCCGAGCCTGTACGCGAGCACGCCTCCCGCGGCTCCCGAACCGATAATGCAGTAGTCGACTTCATCAGCGAGATCCGTGAAATCATACGCCAGGGCGATCCTCGGTGTAATCAGCGAGGCGGCCGCACCGGGATTGGATACCGGCTTCTTTCCGACCGGGTCCTGAATGTTCAATGGCAGCGGAGCTGGATGTGCTTTGATTGGCGGACGCAGCGTGGCAATTTCCGGCTGCAGACGCTCTCGGGCGTCCGGCAATACATAGCCAACCTGAGAGTGCGCTCGCGGAGTCGTGAAGTAAGCAACGGACAGGAGAGAGTTGATCACATCGCCTATTTGAGACATGAAATCGGCGAGCGGAGGAATGGCCGACTTGGCCCGTTCATAGTTCGGCCTCAGGACGTACCTTCGGAGCATCCAGCGTTGTTCTTCGCGAGACATCGTCGAGAAGGGCGGGCGGAACCAAGTCAGAATCGGGAACAGATGTTCCAGCAGCCAAAACGGAAATGCGAGCAGGCCCCGCCGCCTGCTTCGTATCTCTGCGATGTATTCGTTGAGACGCTGTAGGACTTCACGCGAGGAGGCCGCCGGTTCCAGGTCCAACTCGCGAAGCGCCTGATGGGAGGCGATGACACATTCTGCGGACGTCGGACTGAGCGAGGTGACCAGATAGTCAACCTGGTACTGCATCTTGCGCAGCCCCAGCATGATGAGAAGCAGGCCGCCGTCGATTACGATCTGCGCCATGAAGAACCACGGCGCCTCCGCCGTAGTTCCTATGCGCGTGATGATCGTAGTATCTCCCAGCAGGGCAAAGCAGAAAGAAACTATGACGCCAATCGAAAGAGCGACGATAACCGGAGGCAGCAAATACTTTCTGAGAGGCGCCTTCGCAAACAGCAAAAAGAAGATCGTTGCAAGGGCGAGATACTTGGTCAACATGTTGGTGACGAATGGGTCGGGTCCTCCGAACACGGCCCCGAGGGATGTCTCCGGCGATGCAACTATGCGCAGGTAGATGATCCCGGCGGAGTAAACAACGCAAAGAAATCCCATTCCCAGCAAAGAGTCTCTCAAGATAGTTGAGGCTGGGGATCGCAGCTCTATATCTTCGACGCGGCTGAGAGCATCGGGTTGCGGGCGGCCCTTGAGGACCACGTAGAGCGAAAGCAGGATGACCACCCCGTCGCTGATGATGCCGGTCAGGAGATATGGGTGATCAGCAGGGAAGAACGGATTGGGCGCATAAGCGAGATAGACCCACGCCTGGGCCCCCACGGCAATGACGTGGCCTATCAGCAATACAAGCGCGGCTTCTCGTCGGATGGCTGCATTGAAAGCTCCCACCAGAGCAACCGATAGCATCAAAGTCTCTTTGGCGAGAGTATTCGCCGTCTGCGGGGGATTTATGAAGAGCCTGCTCAAGGCGCCGATGTCCTGGGCCCCGACAATGAGGCTCACGATTTGAAGGGTGAGAAAAGCGACGTTGAATATCACAAAGACGCGAAGAAAGAGAAAGCCGAAATCGCGTTTGACTTTTAGATCTCCCAACGGGACCACCGAGTCTTGAAAGAGACCTTCCACCTCGGCCAACGGGATGGCAAGTCCGCCCCCCGGTTCCAGAAGACTCAGCACCAGCTTCTGCGTCCACAAGGAGGCGGGGGCGATTAAGCTCGTAATCGCGCCCGCCACCAGCGCTATCAAGAAAGGTTGTCTTATGCCGAATAGCGCACCGTTAGTGAACTCCCAGATTCGCGGGGATCCGAGTCCTATGTTGATGAAGGCGCCGGTAACGAATCGCCAATCGATAAAGCGGTAATGATTGGCCAGCTCCAGAAATGCAACAATGACAACGACCAGCAGCATAGGGACTATGACCCACGACTTGCGCAGCACATAAAGAAGGGGGCCAAGTCCGATGGCATAGACAGCGATTGCAATATAGAAGTTGCTCGGCTGAGTATAGGAGTACAGGTGAAGGACGCGGGCGCCCAGGTATTCGAGCGCCAATCCCATCAGTCCTGTCAAACAGATGGAGATGCCCAGACGGATCACCGGTGAAAGAACTCCTTCGGTGGTCTCTTCGAGTGCTCTGTCCGTTCTACTCATGGTTGCACCTCCAATCCAGGAGAGAAAAGTTGTTGCTATCGAGTCTTACCGCGAAGCGTCCAGCGTTCGGTTGACACGCTGCCTAGCCAAGGTTGCGCAGAAGGAGTAAGGAGTGAAGAAAGCATTTCATCCATCCGAGCTTCCGCGCATCGCATCCCGTCATCTGGTCATGGATAGCGACGCAAGATGGAAGACGGGTGTTAGTTCTTTGATGACTAACTCGTTCCCGTCTGGAGCATATGTGACTGAACGACGGCAAAGATAACTCAAGACTTCCTTGCGTGCAACTAAGCAGCGGGCAGTAGGCAGTCGGCAGCAGGCAGTACGCAGTATGCAGCGAGAAGCAGGCAGCAGGCGGCGACGAGCAAAACGGTAGGCAGCGGGCAACAGGCAGCAGGCAGTAGGCAGTCGGCAGCAGGCAGTATACAGCGAGAAGAGCAGGCAGTATGCAGCGACTAGCAAAACGGTGGGCAGAGGGCAACGTACGGGAGCGCATGCCGTAAGCCTAAGGAAGCAGCGACAGCAGTACGTAGAAGGAAGGCGTGCGGTGCTGCCTACTGCCTGCTGCCCGCTGCCTACTGCCTACTGCCTGCTGCCCGCTGCCTACTGCCTACTGCCTACTGCCTACTACCCGCTGCCGACTGCCTTTGACTCACCCGGGCCATTCTCTGTTTATGAACTGCACGCAGAGCCTCTCGAATCCATCGATCCCGAAATAACGATTGCTCACGGTCGCCAGGCTGTCGAACTTCAGTTTCGAGGAGATCACTCTGACCAGGTCGAAGTCCTCGGGCGGGTTGTTGACGAAGATTCGAGCGCCGCTGCTGCTGACGTTTTCTGTGCGAGCCTTCTCTCGCGCCAGCACCTTCATCGAGCCGGTGACGTATTCCACAATCACCATTTCAGACTGGTTCTTGCGCTTGGCTCTTCGACGTTCAGAGCCACCCCACTTCGCGGTCTTATAAATTGCCCACGGTTTCTCGAAGTAGGCGGAAGGCGGATGCTCACCCAGGAACTCGAGCGCTACTATCCGAAGGCCGTTCTTGGCGGGCTGGACGCGTCGGACCAGCGCATACACGTTGTAGCTGGGATTGGAGTAGCCGTGGGCGCGCATCTTTACAGGCAAGGGCAGCGTTATGTAGAGCACGGTGCCGTGCCGCACCAGCGTGCGCATCTGAAGCGTTACACCCGTGCGACTGACGTCCACCGTCTGACCCATCTCATGCCACTTGCCCGCTTTGCGGTCATGCCCGCTCACTCGAACTGGTAATAACATCCTAATCCGGTCGCACCGCCGGCGGTTACTGGCCGCCGCACTCTTGGCGCTTTCTCCATAGACGACTCGCTGCGAAGGCGCACTCTTGACGCTGATACCTTCTCCCTCGGAGGAAGCCGCTTGCCGCCGCACCGGCTTAACGGTCACTGCAGGAGCCTTACTGGCCACCGACTGAGCAGGCGCGACGCGCTTGAGCCTCTCCGCTTCCCCGACGTAGGCCAGGTTCGTTACTACCGCTCTGTCATAGTCCGCTCTCTTCGACCGGCTGGCGAGTACCGAGAAAGCCCACGAAATCTTGCTGAATACCCGTTCGATGCGGGGCACCATCTGCGGATGCACAGTGGCTGCAACGGCGTAAGGCGGATAGAGCAGCGTCAACGAATGCAGGTAGGCGAGCCGGATCTCTTCATGGGTCGCAGAAGGTCGTACTCTCAGAGCCTCGTAGTGGGTGGGGGACCGCTCCACTCGCTCTATCAATCGCTCGAGACTCTGCTGGTACAGATTCTGTTGTTTGACTGCGGACTTCGTTTCGCTGGCTTTCCCGACCGGGACTGCTCTGGCAGTGTTGCTCAAAGTGCACCTCTAGAGTGTTAGGTGTTTGCTGTTTCCAAGTCTGGGGGCAACGTCAGGGCGGTTGGGAGGCCAGACTATTATGGCCGGAATCTTGGAGAAGTCAACAGTCTGCCAGGAAGACAAAGCCTGAGAGGTTAATCACTTGCAAGCGATGAAGGCGGAAATGTAGAATTCCGCCTATTGATGCTCGGCAACCATCGGACTGCTAGAATGTCAGCGGTGGAATCGGGCCTGAATGCGGAGCGCTAACAGGTGTGAGCCTGAAGGAAGGTCTTGATCGATCTCAGGAGGTCTGATGGTTTTTTTCATGAGGTGGATGATCGTCGGGGTCTTGCTGTGTAGTGGCGCTTCTGCTTCGGCTCAGTCACAACTCAGGGAGGGAACCGGCTCGATCGCTGGACGAGTGACGCTCAGCGGAAAGCCTGCGCAAGGTGTAGTCCTGACGCTCAGGGAGTCAAGTGCCAACGAGCGACGCGAGCTCAGCATGCTGATGCGCGGATCGGCTTTCGAGAAAGCTACTACAGATGCGGACGGCCGATATCGTTTCAGCGGGATGGCCGCTGGGGTCTACGAAGTCGCTGCCTTTGCACCTGCCCTCTTCGCCGGCGATGACAAGTCCAACTCCGTCAGCCTGGCCGATGGAGCGACGGTAGACGACATCAATTTCTCCCTGTCTAAAGGTGGCGTGATTACAGGTCGTGCCACGACCAGGGATGGCCGGCCGGTCATCATGGAACCTGTTCAGGCATCTCGGCTCGATCAAACGGACAAGGACTCATCCTTCAGGTTCTCTCCTACTCTTTCATTTACTACCGACGACCGAGGCGTCTATCGCATTTATGGTCTGGCTCCCGGTCGCTACAAAGTGAGCACCGGAAAATCCGACCCGACGTTCGATGTTATGGCCCATATGCGCCCGGCCCACCCCCGAACTTTTCATCCCGGGGTTACCGACGCTGCGAAAGCGGGTGTCGTCGAGCTCTCATCGGGCGGTGAGGCATCCAACATAGACATCAAGCTTGGAGATGCGAATAAGATCTACGCGGCGACGGGTCGCGTTGTAGAAGCAGAGACCAACAAGCCGGTTCCCAACGCCATTACCTCTTATCGAGTGAATCGAGTGCTGGAGGGTGAGACCGTTCCTTCGTTCACGTCCGGATTTGGAGTCGCCAGTTCATCGACCGGAGAGTTCCGGCTCGAGGGCTTGACGCCGGGTCACTACTCGGCCTTTGCACTGTTCGGATTGGACGGCGCCAGCGAGTTCTACAGCGACCAGGTCGGCTTTGAAGTACAACACGAAGACATCAGCGGCCTGGAGATCAAGGCTCATCGCGGCGCAAGCATCAGCGGCTTGGCAGTCATCGAAGGGACGAACGATCCATCAGTCCTCCAGAGACTGGGGCAGACCGAGATCTTCGCCATCGGTATTAAAGGATCGGGTGCGCCTAACTTCGCCAGGGCCAGAATCTCAATCGATGGCAGCTTCCAGCTGAGAGGATTGAGAACGGGAAGGGCAATTCTCAAGATTCAGGATCTCGATCTCAGCATAAAACGTGTCGAACGAGCCGGAGTGCCGCAGTCTCAGGGCATCGAGATTGGCCCGGGTGAACAACTTACAGACCTGCGAGTTATTATGGCGTTCGCAAGCGGCGTCATTCGTGGACAGGTGAAAGTGGAAGGCGGCTCACTGCCAAAGGGCGCGCGATTATCCGTCGCCGCTCGGCGCCAGACTGATGTGGGCGATCCGAGTGACGACGATGATGACACCGACGCCGAAGTCGATGCAGCCGGCCGCTTTGTGTTGGAGGGCTTGATTCCAGGTGAATATGAGGTCACCCTGACCGTCCTGTTCAATCCGGCGGCCCCCGCGCCAGTGAGGCAGGTTCGCCTGGTGCGACAACAGGCAGTCGTGATGGGAGATTCTCCGACCGAAATGGTCCTCATCCTCGATTTGGGCAAGACCCGCGAAAGAGATTAAGAATACTCACGATGAACGTTTTCTCACACCGCCCGACTCGACGCCAGACCTCGGCCAGATGGCTCCTCTGCTTTCTCGTGCTGGTCGCTCTAGCGTCGATAGCGAGCGCGCGTCAGTCAAACTCCGGGCCGTTGCAGAGGGCTGGTACCTCGAATCCGGCTTCGGGGACTCAAGGTCCTGGCAAACAGCGGAGCGAGACCGGCCGTAGCCGCACTCTCACTGGACGTGTGGTCGACGAAGGGGGACAGCCGATTGCTGAAGCTTCTGTGTCCGCGGCGCCTGCGGGTGCCGCGAGCTCTTTGAGCTCACTCGCGGCCTTGAAGGTTCGAACCGCATTGACTGACGAAACAGGCAGATTTGTGCTCGATGACCTTGCTCCAGGAGCTTATGTGCTCTCAGGATTCGTTCCGGGATTCGTTTGCGCCGCCGACTCTCCCGGACAGCCAGCCTATTATCGGCCTGGCGATTCCGTGACTCTTCAAGTGGTGAAAGGTGGCGTGATCACCGGTGTCGTGACTGCTTCCAACAGCGAACCGATAGCCGGCATTCGTGTGCGAGCCGTGCAGGTCAAAGAAGCCACCGGGGGACCTGCGCGAGTCAGGAGTTTCAGCCCCATGCAACTCCTTCAAGACTGGAGGACGGACGACCGAGGGGTCTACCGAATATTCGGCCTCGAGCCGGGGTCGTATCTTGTTTCAGTCGGGGGCAGGGGACTGCTGAACGTTTCGGAAATGTCGATGGAGGGCTACGACAATGACGCTCCAACGTTCTATCCGTCGGCTACCCGAGACACTGCGGTCGAGGTGAGAGTGCGTGGCGGGGAGGAAGCAACCGGCATCGATATTCGGTATCGAGAAGGTCGCGGGCATTCTATCAGTGGTGCTGTGTCGGGTAAGGCTACAGTGGCGGCAAATTCTGGGGTCGTGGTCACATTAACCCACGCGTCCGGTGGCGGCGTGTATGCGTTATCGCTCGGGCTGTTCAGCGATGCGGACCGCTCGTTTGAGTTCGACGGCGTGCCCGACGGCGAATATGATCTGGTGGCGATGGTGGGCTACCAGAGCGACGAGATGATGCAATCGCGCCCACGCCGAGTCGAAGTCAGAGGTACTGACGTCACCGGAGTGGATCTTGGCCTCGGGCCGGTCAGTTCCATCTCGGGACAACTCCTGACAGAAAAGGCCCAGGGAGCCGATCCCAGGATCTGCCCGCCCCGATCTAATGTACTTATTGGTGAGTCGGTGATCGTCGCCAGAGTCGATGCGAAGGGCAAGGAGCGGTCGCTACAATCGTCGTCGATCGCGTCTTCTCCATTCTCACAGACGCTGGACGGGGTTCCCAACGAGAAGGGGGAGTTCAAGGTACGGCCGTTGGAGCCTGGACACTACCGACTTCTCGCCGATCTCCCGGGCGAGGGCTCGTTCGTCCGAGCGATAATTAAGGCTGCGCCGACTCAAGGGGGCAAGCCGGTCGACGTCGCACGAAATGGGATTGATCTAAAGCCCGGCGAGCGGCTCGCTGGCATCTCCGTTAATGTTGCCGAAGGAGCGGCCGGTTTAGTGGGACGGGTGGTTCCCTCGAAGCAAGGAGCAAGCCTGCCATCCAATCTTCGTGTACACCTCGTGCCGGCAGAGAAGGAGACCGACGACGAGGTCTTGCGCTTTTTCGAAGCGCCGATTGATAGAGACGGGTCCTTTTCCTTCAAGCATGTTGCGCCAGGCCGCTACTTCTTGCAGGCCAGGGAAGAGCCTGAAGGCGAATCGAGCGTATCAGACCCTCAGCCGACGGCCTGGCGAGGTTCGACCCGCCGCGCGAAGCTTCGGCGCGAAGCAGAAGCCTTCAATGTCCCGATCCAGCTTTCCCAATGCCAACGAGTAACTGACCAGGTCCTGCGATACTCGCTGCCTCAAGCGACTATCGCTCCACGGTAATGATGGTTCGCCTTCAGATCGACCAGGGCTTCTCTACTTGCTGCATAGAGGCAGCACGGATAATATCTCTCGAAGTAGGCAATAACTTTTAGTCGGAGGATTGCTCAAGAATGAGATTAAGAAGACTGCTTCCATGTATGACTATAGTTTGTCTGGCGGCTTCCGTGTGGGCACAGGATATCCGTGGTACTACCGAAGTCACCATTAAGGGTAAGAAGATCTCGATCAACTATGGCCGGCCCAGTTTGAA
>JBGPFL010000159.1:0-8206 GCA_041483295.1 Blastocatellia bacterium
GAAAGCGTTTCCCCTTCC
Organism: Blastocatellia bacterium; assembly: GCA_041483295.1. Lineage (GTDB taxonomy): Bacteria > Acidobacteriota > Blastocatellia > UBA7656 > UBA7656 > DASYSA01. Next base: position 19 of record JBGPFL010000159.1, read on the forward strand.
GTCGAACTCAGGCTTGATTGCCACCTAGTTGAACGAGGATTCAGAGAAGAAGTTCTCTGATTCTCTTCGCTTACCCAATACGCAGACCCCGGAGGCTGAGAGTGCACAAGTGTGATCCGTGATGCGTGATCCGTGATGCGTGATCGGTGGACTCGGTCTGACGAGTCGCAATTGACTTCGCCGATCCGTCGTTGTCTGGATCTACGTTTTCATATTGCGTGACTTGCACTGCCCCAGGCGGGCTACGTTCACTCACCGGTTCGCGTGGATGGGCTGAGGCTTCTGAAGTGGTCGGGGTGCGAGTCAATCTGGAACAACCGAGCGGCGGACTCGAACGGTCGGCGCCCAACCACGCTGCTGAGAGTGCCACTCATGGGTTCGATCGTTGTGATTGCCGGCGAAGCTCACGGGACTCTCTAAGCCCCGTAGAACCTAACAGTTCTAATCACCCAATCAAAATTTGTTTTCACCGCCCAGCGTCGCACGGCTCATCTCAACCCGCAATTGTGTTGTGCAGCGCAAGTTCCCCTACAATTTTGTCGCCTCGGAAATTCGCCGGTTAGCCGTCTCGTGGCTCTCTCTTATGCTGTCGCCTCAAGGCAGACGAGTATCAGAGGTTGGCTCTTGCTCAGTCGTGACAATCGACCCCATTTCAATCGGGACCGTGACTGCCGAGGGGCGCCGAACCAGGGGCAGACCTTCCCACAGATCTCGCCGACATTTTTGTAGGGGCACGCCTCCTCTAGTACGGATTTGTAGACATGTCGATGCTCCACCCCACAGGCTCAGCGTCAATCGCATCCGCCTAAGCTTTGCTGCTCTAATGGGATAGCCGTCTGTTGGCCGTTGCTCCACCAATTGGAACGGCTATTGCCCTTCGATGAAGCGTCGACTGAGCGCCAGGGTCTTTGAGCGAACGCGCTTTGCCCGGATTTTAGACATGCAGATAGATCTCGAAAAGATTCTTGTCCACGCCAATGAGAAGCTCACGGATAGCGGGAGCGCCTCCGAGCAGGTCGGTGCGTTCAAGAGATTCTTGAAGATCGAAACGGAGAGACTGCGAATTCGGCACCGTTTTGGGCTGGGCGGAGGCGAGATCGTGACCGGCCGGAGCTACATGGTCGATCTGATCGTGTGTCGAGCCTGCCAGCTTGCGGCTGCTGATTTGGGATCCGAGGCCGAGTTGAATGATTGTGCGGTTGTCGCCCTTGGCGGCTACGGCCGACGAGAGCTCGCGCCGTGCTCCGATGTCGACATTCTGTTCCTGCATGCGGGCAGGCGGTCCCGAGGGGTAAAGGGCTTTGTTGAGCAAGTCCTTTACCTGCTCTGGGACATGGGGCTGGCAGTAGGCAGCAGTTTTCGCTCGGTCAGTGAGTGCGTGGCCATCGCCCATGATGATCTGCATTCTCGCAATGCGATGGCCGAGGCGCGTCTGATCACCGGCAATTCCCACCTGTTTCGCAGGCTCATGAGGGACCTGGACGAATCCGTCTTCAAGAACAAGAAAGCGACAGATCTATTTCTGGAATCGATGAGGATCGAGATCGAGGCGCGCTATGAGAAGTTCGGCAGGACACCTTGTCTGCAAGAGCCGAACGTAAAGGAGAGCGCCGGAGGGCTGCGCGATTTGCACGCGGTATTGTGGGTGGGTCACGCGCGCTATGGCTGCAGGACGCTGGACGATCTGCGCGCGGAGGATCACATATCGGGGGCCCAGTATGCTGCCGCACGCCGGGCTTACGATTTCGTCGGCCGTGTCCGCAACGAATCTCACTTCTCGACAGGGCGCAGGGCCGATTTGATAACTCTCGATCTGCAGCCGGCTCTCGCTTCGAACCTAGGCTACTCAGACAAGCGCGGGATGCTGGCCTCGGAACTGTTCATGCGGGACTACTACCAGAGGGCAAGCGAGCTTCATCAGTTTTCGAAGGGTTTCCTGCTGAAGGCGGCTGGGTCGCGCAGCGGCAGCAAGCGGTTCAGCACGCGGGTGAAGCAGGTAGCCGCAAGCTTTGAAGTCCGGCAGGGTAACTTCTACCTCACGTTGAAGAGGGGGCGACAGTCCCAGACAATGACCGCGGGCTTTGGGGTCGACCAGGGCAAGCTCTATCTGTTCGAGGTGAAGCAAGGCAAGCTCTATTTGAAGGACGAGCCCAGCGATTTCCGGAGCAACCCCATGCGGTTGATGGAGCTCTTCTCGGTGGCACAGGCGGAGTCGGCCGAGCTTTCAGATGAGCTCAATCAGATGGTACGGGAGAACCTGGCGCTTGTAGGCAGGACCTTCCGGGCCTCCCCCGAAGCCGGCCGCGCGTTCATAGATATCCTGCGGAACAAGGGACGAGCGGGCGCGGCGCTGCGAATGATGTATGAAACGGGCTTCCTGGGCCGCTTCCTCCCCGAGTTCGGGCGCATAACCTTTCTGGTTCAGCACGACTCCTATCATAAGTACACGATAGACGAGCATACACTCAGGGCTATCGAAGTGCTCGACCAGTTAACGACCGGACCTGGCAAGTTCACGCGCTTCGGCAAGGTGCTCACGGAGTTGGAAGATGTGGCCCCGCTTTACCTCGGGCTCTTCCTGCACGACATCGGCAAGGGACACGGCGGCGGGCATGTTGCCAAGGGCGTTCGCATAGCCGAGCGAATCTGTGAGCGGCTGGGCCTCGAAGATGAAAGCGCTGCACGCGTGATCTTCCTGGTCAGGCAGCATCTATTGATGTCGCACATCTCCCAGCGGCGCGATCTGAGTGAAGAGGGCCTGGTCGAGGGATTCGCCGAGAAGGTCGGGGACCTGACCAATCTGAACATGCTGTTCTTGCTCACCTATGCTGACACGAGTGCCGTAGGACCTGGCGTGTGGAATGACTGGAAAGGCGCGCTGCTATGGGACCTGTACACACGCGCGCGCTCGCACCTGACCGTGGGACGCTCTCCGCGGTGGGACTACGATCGCCGGACGGTTGTGAAGGAGCAAGTCATAGCCGAACTGACGCCTGAGTTCCTGCCCAGCGAAGTCGAGCGCCACTTTGCGATGATGCCCGACAGGTATTTTCGGGCGACTGAGCCGGACCGCATTATTCAGGATCTTCAACTGAGCAAACGGCTGGACGCCGATTCGCTTGCGGCGGACTGGCGAGTGGCCGAGGACAAACATTGCGTCGAGCTGACCGTGTGCACGCGTGACAAAGCGGGGCTTTTCGCCGGGATCGCCGGGACATTGACCGCGCATGGCGTGAACATTCTGAGCGCGGATCTGTACACGCGCGAGGACGGCATCGTTCTGGACACATTCAAGGTCTCGCAGGCTGGGTCTCACAGTCCGGTCAAGGCGGACAAGTGGGCAAGGATCGAGGAACACCTCAAGGCCGCGATCGAGGGTGAGTATGATGTGGCCTCCGCGGTCAAGAAGTGGCTCGCGGAGTTTCATCCAAGCGCAAAGCGCCGCCGGGCGCGGCCCGCACGTCAGCCTGCAGTAAGGTTCGACTCGGACGCCTCCGCCGCAAACACCGTGGTGGAAGTGAGGGCCGAGGACCAGCCCGGGCTTGCATACAAGATCGCGAGCACTCTGGCAGCGCTGGAACTCGACATCAGCTTTGCCAGGATCACCACAGAGAAGAGCCACGCTCTGGACATCTTCTATGTGGCCGACTCGAGAGGGCAGAAGCTGGCTCCGGACGACATGCCGCGAGTCGAGCTGGCACTGTTGGAGGCGCTTTCGTAGTGTGCGCCTCCCCGTCGCGGTATTCGATTGCATTCCGTTTGAGGCATGAGGCGTTGCAGACCAGCAACTGAAACCGTCACTCATAGTTCGTATAGGTCCGGAGAGCGTAAGGTGTCCATCTTGCGCAACATCGTCAAAAAGGAGGGAGCATGAGAAAAATCGAGAGCATCATCAGGCCGCATCTGCTTGATGCCGTCAAGGACGCGCTGCAGGAGGTGGGTGTCGCGGGCCTGACCATCAGTGAAGTGAAAGGCTTTGGCCGGCAGAAGGGGCACACCGAAACTTACCGCGGCAGTGAGTACAAGATCGACTTCCTACCGAAGGTCAAGATTGAGGTCGTGCTGCCGGATGAGATGGTCGACCTGGCCATCGACGCGATCCTCAAGACGGCGAAGACAGGGAAGTTCGGCGACGGCAAGATCTTTGTTATCCCGGTTGAAGAGGTCATCCGCATCCGAACCGCCGAGCGCGGTGAACAAGCGCTTTGAAGGCCTGAAGGGTCTGAACGAGCAAGGCAATTTAAGAACACTCATGACAATTTGAGAACACTCATAAGGAGGAAGTCTCGGATGAAAAGAACCAGGCTAATGATTCTCAGTTTCGTAATCGGGGCGGCGGTGATGTTGGCGGTCTCTGCGCTGACGCGGTCCATTTCCGCTCAGACGCCTGAGGCCGCCCCGGCGGTGGAGCAATCGGCGCCAGTCTCGGATCCGACTGGGGCCACTACCGGAACTGCAAAGGACGTGACCGTAAAGGATGCCGACAACCCAACCATCAACGAGGTAATGGACACGGTTGGACACAACAAGATCTCGATCAACTTCATGTGGACTCTGGTTTGCGGCTTCCTGGTCATGTTCATGCAGGCCGGCTTTGCGCTGGTTGAGACCGGGTTCTGCCGGGCGAAGAACGCCGCGCATACCATGACGATGAACTTCATGGTGTACGGCATTGGACTGCTGGGCTACTGGGTCTGCGGTTATGCCCTGCAGATGGGAGGCGCGGCGGGAGTGACTGTTCTAGGAGGCGTTGCTCCACTATCTCACGAATTCACTGTAAGTCTGTTTGGACATGACTGGGGTTTGTTCGGACTCAAGGGCTTCTTCCTGAGCGGAACCACCTACGACGTTGGAGTCTTCGCATTGTTCCTGTTCCAGATGGTCTTTATGGATACGGCGGCGACCATCCCGACAGGGGCAATGGCTGAACGATGGAAGTTCTCTTCGTTCGTCATATTCGGGTTCTTCATGGCGATGGTGGTCTATCCGCTGTTTGGCAACTGGGTATGGGGCGGTGGATGGCTCTCTAAGCTTGGCAGCAACTTCGGTCTGGGGCACGGGCACGTGGACTTCGCCGGTTCCTCGGTTGTGCATATGGTAGGCGGCGTGGCGGCGCTGGCGGGGGCGATGGTGCTCGGGCCGCGGATCGGCAAGTACACCAGGGACGGAAAGCCCGTGGCGATGCCGGGACACCACATCCCGATGGCGCTTCTCGGCACCTTCATTCTGGCTTTCGGGTGGTTCGGCTTCAACGCGGGGTCGAGCCTCGCGGGCACTGATCTTCGAATTGCGGTTGTTGCCACCAACACGATGCTTGCCTCGGCGTCGGGCGCCTTCGCGGCGATGTTGTACGTATGGGCGAAGTACGGCAAACCGGATCCGAGTATGCTGGCCAACGGCATGTTGGCGGGGCTGGTGGCGATCACGGCGCCCTGTGCTTTTGTCAACAGCGTCGCCGCGGTGATTATCGGGGCGATTGCGGGCGTGCTGGTTGTTGTGTCCGTCTACTTTGTCGAACGAGTTATGAAGGTTGATGATCCGGTCGGCGCGTTCTCCGTGCACGGAGTCAACGGAGCGTGGGGGGTCATAGCGCTAGGGCTTTTTGCGGATGGGACCTACGGCGACGGCTGGAACGGCGTTCCCGGCACTGTGACCGGCCTGTTCTATGGAAATGCGAGCCAACTCTACGCCCAGACAATCGGCACTGCCACCTGCTTCATCTTCGTATACGCAGCGTTCTACGTCTTCTTCAAGATACAGAATGCGATATCACCGATTCGAGTTTCGGCCGAGGTGGAGATGGCAGGTCTCGATATACCCGAGATGGGCGTCTTGGCTTACCCGGACTTTCCGTTGTCAACTAACACAACCGTTGCAACTTCTGGGGCGGGACTTACCGATGCCGCCGGCAGTCTGGCGATGAAAACGTCAACGGCCGAGGGATAGCGAGGGACGCTCTTTCTGCAGACCGTCTGCAGGCGAGCGGCGAGGCGAAATGAAAAACTACGGATGGTGTGGGGAGCCGGCCGAATAGTGATTGGAACCCCTTTCGGAAGGCTCTCCCACACGCCGTGCTCAGATGACCTACCGGCTACCTGTGCAGCGACGCGAAAAAGTGTACCCGGCATGCCTGGTGTTCGCAAGTTCACCAATGGCCGGGCCACCGCTGCGGGGTCGCAGAACGTTGGCGTGGCTGTCGCTTCACGTCGGAGGCGCAGTCTCAAGACTCTAAAGTGGAGGGAACATGATTAATCTCAGTGGGTGGCGCTGGAAGCGCCTCGCTGCAGTTAGTTGTTCGATGTCCTTATTCCTGGGGACGGGCAACGCTATGGCCCAGCAGATAGTGGCAGGTTTGGATTCCAAGGCGGGAAGCGGCACCGCCGCTGCCGCCAACACGAAGAGCGCGGCTTCCAGGAGCGAGCCGTCTATGGAGGAGATGCTCTCGATCATCAAGCGCCTCGAAGATCGAGTGCGTGAGTTGGAGGCCAAAGCGGCGCCGACCGGAGCACCCGCCGGCGACAGCGCGAAGCCGGCCGCGATCACGACGCCTGCCGCGCCGACTGAGGCGAAGGCAGTGAAGACCCAGGACCCTAAGAAGGAAGAAGAAGAGAAAAAGCAGAACGACGGCATCCTCGGATTCTTCCGAAGCACCGAGATCACCGGCTTTGTGGATGCCTACTACGGCTACAATTTCAACAGGCCGACGATCGATACTCAACTGCGCAACTTCGACACCAAGCATAACCAGTTCAGCTTGAACCTGGCTGAGATCGCGCTCGAGAAGAAACCGACGCCCGACAACCGGCTTGGGTATCGAATGGATCTCGACTTCGGCCCGGCCACGGACATAGTTCATTCAACGGAGCCCGGAGGGCTCGGGACCTTCAGGAATCTGCAGCAGGGCTACGTGAGTTATCTCGCGCCCGCCGGCAAGGGCCTTCAGATAGATGTGGGCAAGTTCGTGACTCAGCACGGCGCGGAGGTGATCGAGACCAAGGACAACTGGAATTACTCTCGGTCGTTCCTGTTTGCTCTGGCTATCCCGTATTACCACTTCGGCGTGCGGGCCACCTATCCGGTCAGCGATAAGTTCTCTTTGGCGGGGTACGTTGTGAACGGCTGGAACGATGTCGTGGACAACAACCATCGAAAGACTTACGGAGTGCAGGCGGTCATTAAGCCCAACTCGAAATTCACCTGGGTTCAGAACTACATGGCCGGGCCGGAGCAAACCGGCAACGACCAGGACTGGCGGCACCTCTGGGATAGCCTCGCGACCTACACGGTTAACTCGAAGGTCAGTCTGATGGCAAACTACGACTACGGGTTCGACCGACTTGGCGGGGCCCGCGTTCACTGGCAGGGCGTTGCCGGTTACGCGAAGTTCCAGGTAAACAAGTGGTATGCATTCTCGCCTCGGTTCGAGTGGTACGACGACCACAATGGCTTCACAACCGGATTGGCGCAGAAGGTTAAGGACATTACTCTGACCAGCGAGCACAAGATCGGGGGTGGTTTGATCACACGATTGGAGTATCGCAGGGACTTCTCGGATAAGCATTTCTTCACTAAGGGGTCCGATCTCCTGGTGAAGGACCAGACCACTCTGGCGTTCGGTCTGGTTTACGCTTTCAGCTCGAAGAGCGATCAATGAGAAGTACGCGAACGGCGGGCGTCCGAAGCCTCTCCTGTGATATAAGTCCGGTCGATCTCGGCACAAAGGTTGGTTGGAAATAATTTGAGAAGCAGTTCTTGCCGCGAAGCATCCGGATGCGCGGGGATGTCACGAAAACGGCTGCCGGGGCTGATCCGGCGGCCGCGCCCTTCGTCTACATTCGCGCGATTCGTGTAATTCGCGGCCTCACGTCTTGTTGGAAAGAAAAAACCTTAGATCGCAGGAGGACAAATGAATCCGAAGAATGTATTGAAGTTTGCTGCCGACGAAAAGGCTGAGTTCGTGGATGTGCGCTTCACCGACTTGATCGGCGCCTGGCATCACCTCACCTTTCCAATTGAAGAGCTGAGCGAAGAATCGTTTGAGGCCGGTTTTGGGTTCGACGCCAGCAGCTTGCGCGGGTGGGCCGCAATCAATGAGAGCGACATGCTCATGATTCCGGACCCGACTCGCTACTGGATAGATCCTTTCATGCAGCAAAAGACTCTCTGCATTATCGCCGATATCGCGGAC
>JBGPFL010000160.1:0-8191 GCA_041483295.1 Blastocatellia bacterium
ACCCCTCAATCTCTTCTGTTCGGATTTCAGCGGAAGATATTACAAAATCAAGGGCTTTGCGGTTTCTGATCTGCTCCTTGATACTATCCAGCGCCTTTTCCTTTGTCAAGCGGGCTTTCAATGCCTCCATCGTCTGTCGCGCACGCGCAGCAAACTGTTCCACCTCGCTGTCGATCTCTTCTTCGCTTACTTCGATATGCTCCTGTTCGGCGATACGATCGAGGATGAATGATCCGCGGACTTCGCGCTCAGCGCGTTCGCGTTGGCCCTCGCGGGCCGCCTCCCAATCGATCTTTAGTTGGCGAGGATCTATCCCCTGACTTGCGAACTGGCGGATGAGTGAGTTGATGCGCGAATCCATCTGCTTTTCGACAATGTATTGAGGCACCTCGAAGCGATTGCGATCGACGAGCTGTTCGATCGCCGCTGACCGCAGCTCCTCTTCCGTTTTATGCGACGCGTCGTGCTCATATTTTGAGCGAATGTCGGCCCGGAGATCTTCGATTGTTTCGAATCCCTCGTTGATGCTGCTTGCAAACGCATCATCCACATCGGGAAGCTCCTTGGCCCGCACGGCCGTTACTTCCGCAGTGAGGTTGAAAGTACGCCCGGCATACCTCTCCGGCTTATAGTCGGCCGGGTACTCTACGACGAAGGTTCGAACATCGCCCACCGCCGACCCGGATAGCGCTTCGTTAAATTCATTTAAGACTCCGCGGCCGCCTAACTCGATTTCGAGATCCTCCTGATTGATCTCCAGCCTTTCGGCGGGTGGGGCCTCGTCAGGTGCTGCAGACTCCGAAGTCTTCTCGGGGGCGACCTTGCCTTTTACGTTGAGGGTTAAGAGGTCGCCCGTTTGGGCGCCCCGATCTTCTACCGGGACAAGCTCGGCGAGACCCTCGCGGAGGCGATCGAGGGCTTTTACTACATCCTCATCGCGGATCTTGTAGACCCGTTTTCTCAACGCGATGCTCTTATAGTTTGCAATCTCAAACTCAGGAGCGACCTCGATGGTGAAGCTGGCGTCTATCGACTCATCGTCGTTGAACTTGAAGTCTTCCAATGATGGCTCCCCAACTACTTTAAGAGCCTTTTCGCGAATGGCGTCGCCAAGCGCGTTCGGAAGCAAGTGCGAGATTACTTCCTCGCGGAGCTCTTTACGGAATCTCGTCCTGATGACCGAGCCGGGCACGTGCCCCCGCCTGAATCCGGGCACGTTGACCTGGCGGGCGAGGTTTACAACGACCTTGTCGGTTTCAGCGCGCACGGCTTCGCTTGGAATCGCCAGGCGCACTAGCTTCTTACATTGTTCCTGATCGGTGACGGTTATATTCAAGATGGACTGGCCTCTTTATTCCTGATTGAGCATCTCGTGACTAGCGGCCCAACTGCCCTCACTCGCCGACATGAATCGAGTATTGATGCGAAAGGGGGGACTCGAACCCCCACACCTCTCGGTACCAGATCCTAAGTCTGGCGCGTCTGCCAATTCCGCCACTTTCGCGTCGTTCAAGTAAGGTAACATATCGAAAGCGGCCAGGATTGGCAATTTCGTTTCTCGTTTAGCGTTTCTCGTTTCTCGTTCTTTCCCTTGCTGTGTGCGGTTCCTACTCGAAAACGATAAAACGCTAAACGCCAAACGCCAAACGCCAAACGACGAACGCGAAACGCCCTGCTTGACAACCGAAGAGGGCAAAAACTAAGATTGGGCTTCGCTGAGACCGACAAAAACCAGTGTCATTCCACAGGTGAGAAAATGATAGGCACAGTTGGGATCTTGCTCCAGGCTCAGGCCCAGCCGTCTGCCGCTGCAGGCAGATCGTCTGCGCCAATCTATGGCTATGTTCCGATCATCATTTTCTTCTTGATCGCCATTCTGCTCCCTTTTGTATTGCTGGGCGTGTCGAGGCTCATTCAGCGGCGGGTTTTTGGACGCGAAAAGCTCATGCCATATGAGTGCGGCATAGATCCCATCGGAGACGCCCGTGACCGCTTCTCTGTTCGCTTCTATATTGTCGCAATGTTGTTTCTGGTCTTCGATGTCGAGACGATCTTCCTGTTCCCCTGGGCGGTTATCTACGATAGGCTCGCAGTCTTCGGACTGGTCGAGATGTTGGTGTTCATAGGAGTACTTGTCGTCGGCTATTACTACGCCTGGCGGAAGGGCGCTCTTGAGTGGGCCTAGAGAAGGCAATCTGAGATCGAACCCGGTGGAGGGCTATGGCAGAACATAGAGAAGAGACTATCGAATCGTCCAGCGGAATCATCACGTCAACTGTCGACTTTGTGTTCAACTGGGCGCGCAAGTCGGCCCTGTGGCCCATGACATTTGGCCTGGCCTGCTGCGCGATAGAGATGATGGCGACCGGGGCTTCGCGATTCGATCTCGACCGCTTTGGAGCTGGCGTCTTTCGACCCAGTCCGCGCCAATCCGACCTGATGATCGTTGCCGGCACTCCTACATTGAAGATGGCTCCGGTAATCAAACGGGTGTGGGATCAGATGCCCGAGCCGAAGTGGTGTATAGCCATGGGGGCCTGCGCCTCGACGGGCGGCCCTTTCCCGACTTACTCAACTCTCCAGGGCGTCGACCGAATAGTGCCGGTTGATGTGTATATACCCGGCTGTCCGCCACGCCCCGAAGCGCTGCTCTACGGTTTGATGAGGCTTCAGGACAAGATCATGCAGGAGCATCCAACGCGTTTCATCTTCGGGCGAGGCAACGTGAGCCAGGACGAGGTCGAGGGCGAAGACAATCCGGAAGCCGCGGCGTAAGAAACGTTTCGCGTTTTATCGTTTCTCGTTTCTCTGTCGTCTATCGTTGTCTGGCGTGACGGTCTGGACTTAGGTAGGAACCAAAGACCGTCAGCGAAAGAACACGAAACGATAAACGCGAAAAGCGAAAACGGAATTCCCCCCCCACCGTTAGCTAAAAGAACGATAAACTACAAACATTAAACGAGAAACGATGCTGTCTGAGGGTACTATTCTCGAACGCGAACTCATAGCGCGCATCGAGCGCGAGGGACCCCTCACCTTCCGCAGTTTCATGCAGACAGCTCTTTATGATCCTGAACACGGTTACTACAACACCGAGAGGCTGAAGATCGGTCCTGCCGGTGATTACTACACATCAAGCAACGTTCACTCCGCCTTCGGGGCCGTGATCGCCCGCGCTTTGGTCGGGCTGTTCGATGAACTCGGCACAAGCTCTGAACCCCTTGCAATGGCCGAGGTGGGAGCCGGCACGGGCCAGCTTGCCGTTGATATCCTCCAGGCAATGCGAGACGAGCATCGAGCGATCTTCGACAGGCTGTCTTATGTCATCGTTGAAACAAGTCCCGTAATGCGAGCCCGACAGCAGGAGAAACTGGTTGGTTTTGGTGATCGTGTGCGATGGCACGGACTCGATGAGCTGGCCGGCTCTCCTCTCACCGGAATCGTCTTTTCAAACGAGCTGATCGATGCACTGCCTATCCACCGCGTGCGAAGGAGTCGCGGCCGAATCGAGGACTTATACGTAACTGTGTCGGGCGAACCGGCAGCCGATCGGGGCGAGGGTGCGGAGCCGGCCGCTAAGCGGAAAAGTTCCTCCCCCGAAGAATCAGACACTCCCTCCGATGTGACGGCAGGCCACCTGGCGTTCGCGTGGGGCGATCCGTCAACGCCAAGGCTGGACGAATACCTGGCCCGCAGTCGCATCACTCTCGCCGATGGCCAGATTGCAGAGATTGGTCTCGACGCTGTCGACTGGCTGGCCGAAGTCTCCAGCGCAATAGAGAATGGCTTTCTGGTGACCATCGACTATGGAGACGCTGCCGGGCATCTTTACGGCCCGGATCGTCGAGACGGTACGCTGCGCTCGTTCCATAAGCATGCCCTCATCGACTCGATCCTTGAACGTGTAGGCGAGCAGGACATCACGGCCAGCGTGAACTTCACGGCGCTTATCGAGTACGGGCGTGACTACGGATTAGAGACTGTCAGCTACGAACGTCAGGCGACCTTCTTGATCCGGAACGGTTTGATCGACAGGATTGCCGCAATCGAGAACAGCTGCTGCGGCGCGGTCGACGATTTGAAGGAGCGGCTTGCGGTGAAGAATCTCTTCGTCCCTGGCGGCGTGAGTGACAACTTCAGAGTGCTGATCCAGCGGAAGGTTCAGATGTAAGCCTAACCCTTCGAGGCTGGTTCGGTTACTCCTGATCCTGACTCCTTCCTCGGCCGTAGATCAGCGCCAGCTTCCTTAGCCTCTCGCTCGATTGGGAGGTCAGTGACCCAGGTTGCAAGCGCCAGTTCCAGTTCCCTTCGGTGCTTGCTGGAAGATTCATTCGCGCATTCGAGTCGAGTCCAAGCACGTCCTGCAGAGGCACTATAGCCAGGTCTGCAACCGAAGCCATAGCTGCCCGGATGAAGTCCCAGTGAATCTCCTTGCCATCTGAATTCAGATATTCGAGACAGTAGGCCCTCTCGCGGTCTACTTGCTCTGCATCGCGCGTCGACCCGGCGCCCGCCTGACTATTGAACCACCCAACACAGGTGTCGTTGTCGTGAGTCCCCGTGTACACGACCGCGTTGCGAACGTAGTTATGCGGCAGATCACGGTTCGTGCCGTCTCGAAAGGCGAATTGGAGGATCCGCATTCCCGGAAGTCCGAAGTCGTCGCGCAGCGCTTCGACATCGGGGGTGATCACGCCGAGGTCTTCGGCAAGGATGGGCAGGTTGCCGAAAGAGTCCCTGAGAACTGTGAATATCTCACGGCCGGGCACCTCGACCCAACGGCCCCGCTCTGCCGTCTTGTCCTCAGCCGGAACCTCCCAACAGGCGGCGAAGCCGCGGAAGTGGTCGATGCGCACTATGTCGACTACCCGAAGCGCCGCCCGAATGCGATCTACCCACCACTGAAATCCATCGGCCCGCATCCGGTCCCAATCGTAAATCGGGTTGCCCCACAACTGCCCGGTCTTGCTGAAGTAGTCAGGAGGCACGCCGGCAACCAGCAGCGGACTGCCCGAGTCGCTCAGCTTAAACATCTCGGGGTTCACCCATACATCCGCCGAGTCATAAGCGACGAATATCGGAAGATCGCCGACTATCCTGATGCCTCGTTCGTTCGAGTAGCTTTTGAGCGCGAACCACTGTTTGAAGAAAAGGTATTGAGAGAATTGGTGCGACTCGATCTCCTCTCGCAATTTTTCGCGCGCCTCCGCGAGCGCGGCGCTCTCGCGTCGGACGAGTGGGGGATCCCAGGTGTTCCACGCGGCCCCGCCCCTGGAATCCTTGATTGCCTGAAACAGGGCGTAGTCGTCGAGCCACGCGCCGTTTTGATGTATGAAGGAATCGAAGTTAACGCGAACGTCGGCGACGGCGTTCCGCTTGAAGCTCTCGAAGGCTTCTGCGAGCAGCGCTCTTTTCACCTCGATGACCCGGCCGAATTCGACTCGCGCCTCAGAAAACCCGGAACCGAGATCCAGCGCCCGGCTCCCCAGCAGGCCATCGTCGATGAGTCGATGCGGACTGATTAGCAGAGGATTGCCGCCGAACGCGGACAGACACTGATAGGGCGAGTCGCCGTAGCCAGTCGGACCCAGCGGCAATACTTGCCATAGAGTCTGGCCGCCGGCGTGCAGGAAGGTCACGAACTCGTAAGCCTCATCGCCGAGGTCTCCGATGCCGAACCCGCCGGGAAGCGATGTGGGGTGCAGAAGAATGCCGCTCGATCTGGGGAATCTCACTTTCGGCCTCGTGTCTGTTGGCGATGCATCATCGGGCGAATGGATTATAGACGGAGGGGTAGGCAGCGGCAATCGAGCCGCCCCTCGTCCAGCCTTGATTTCTTAGATCGAGTTGCGACCCCGATCAGTTTGATGATCAATTTGATGAGCCGCCCCGGGAGTGATATGTTGGCGCTCCGACGTCGTCAGGGATCAGCAGACGAGACAATGATTGCAATGAGAATGAACCTGAGATTCCTTGAATGAAGGGCGTAGAGAGAGTGGCCACACCTGCGGCACCGGTTCGCGCTGTCATGAGGTTTGACCGCAACGAGATTGCCGGCGCTTTCGGGGATATAGGAACCGATTTGCCGCTCATTGTGGGCATGATTCTGGCGGCCGGCCTCGACAGTGCCAGCGTCTTGATCATGTTTGGAGTGATGCAGGTTCTTACAGCGCTGCGATACAGGATTCCCATGCCGGTTCAGCCCTTGAAGGCGGTTGCGGCGATCGTGATCACTCAAAAACTGGCGGGGAATATTCTATTCGGGGCTGGGCTTGCAATCGGCGTCTTGATGTTTGTGCTGGCCGCCACTGGCCTGATCGACTGGATCGCGCGGACCGTCCCAAAGAGCGTCGTTCGGGGTGTCCAGTTCGGTCTTGGTCTCCAGTTGGCATCGCTTGCGTTGAAGGACTATGTCAGGGCGGAGGGCGTGGCAGGGTACTGGCTGGCCGGCGCCGGTTTCGTAATAACAATCCTTCTTATTGGCAATCGACGATATCCGGCGGCTCTGTTTGTGATTCTTCTGGGCGCGATCTATGCCGTGGTCTTCAAGCTGGACGTATCGGCGATAGCGCATGGGGCGGGCTTCAGTCTGCCCCGCATTAACGTGCCGACGTTCCACGACACTCTCACTGGTCTTGTCGTGCTGGCGCTTCCACAGATTCCGCTGTCGATTGGGAACTCGGTGCTGGCGACAAAACAGATTGGCGAGGACCTGTTTCCAGACAGGCCTCTAACGGTGCGAAAGATAAGCCTTACTTATTCGCTGATGAACCTCATCAATCCGTTCTTCAGCGGAATTCCAACCTGTCATGGATCTGGCGGAATGGCCGGACACTACGCGTTTGGCGCGCGGACCGGTGGATCGGTTGTGATTTACGGGGCGCTCTACCTGGTTATGGGACTCTTCTTCAGCGGTAGCTTCGAACAGGTCATTAAGGTGTTTCCGTTGCCGGTATTGGGGCTGCTCCTTCTGTTCGAGGGTCTTGCGCTTATGGCGCTGGTTCGAGATATAGCCGAGTTCAAGGCTGAGTTATCGATCGCCCTGCTTGTGGGCCTGATTGCCAGCGGACTGCCATATGGATATCTGATAGGGCTGGTTGTCGGAACGCTGTTGGTTTACCTCACGCGAAGGGGATTGACCGGTCTTGTGAGATGACAGGGATTCCGGAGAGACTTCTCCACACTCGAGACGGGTTCCAGTTGCGCGGGTGCTCTACGCTCCTGACTCGCTGCCGCGCAGGACCGCGATATGGGGCAGGTTTCGGTAACGCTGCTGGTAGTCCATTCCGTAGCCGACCACAAACACGTCCGGAATCTCGAACCCCCGATAGGTGATTGGCAGATCGATAAGGCGGCGCACCGACTTATCCAGCAGCGCGCATATTTCGAGAGTGGCCGGCCCATGCTGTCTGAGCACCCGAAGCAGATAATTGGCTGTCAGGCCTGTGTCGATAATATCTTCGACCAGAAGCACGTGGCGGCCCGCGATACTCTCTTCGAGGTCCTTCGTGATTCGCACGACGCCGGATCCCGCCTCGCCTCCGTAACTGGAGATTGCCATGAAGTCTATTGTGACCGTTCCTTGAATGGCTCGGAGGAGATCTGCGGCGAAGATGAACGATCCTTTCAGGATCGCGACTACGGCAAGGTCTTTTCGCTCATATGCTTGAGAGATCTCGCGTCCGAGCTCTGAAATCCGCTGCTGGAGCCTTTCCTGTGGTATTAGTATCTTTCCGAGATCGGTTTCACTCGCCTCAGGATTTTTCATGAAAAATCCCCCGTTTGGGTGCACTTTTTTGTTGACAAAAGAATTACCTGTGCTAATATCACGCACGCTCGGTTGGCAACAATCGGGCGCGATCCCGAGAGGTTTGGTTGAAGTCTTGAGGTTCTTGTACGCGAGGAAGCTTCGCAAGAAGTGGAGATGTGTGCTTGAAACTTTGGTGTTGGACCTGGAGTTCGAAAGGACTTCAGGCGTCGAGGTCCTTTGGGCTTCGACGGGCTGGGATCCGCAAGGATTCTGGGCGATGGCGCCAAGGGCCTGAAGATGGACATCATAATCACTCGGGATCGACTATTTCATGAGGTGATTTTGGCAGTCTTGTCGAGAGCCCCCCCATTTCCCCTGAGGCCGCTGGCTCCCATTACTGAGACTCGCCTTGTTCCGGTGTCGGGGGATCCTGCCAGGTCC
>JBGPFL010000161.1:0-8182 GCA_041483295.1 Blastocatellia bacterium
TGCTAACTCCGTCAGGGCCTCGCGAACGAGTTTTCGCACCAGGCCCAATTTGTATTCGTTGTAGCGGAGCGGCTCCGCGCCCTCGACGGCAGCGCGAGCTGCAGCTTCGATTGTGTCCGGCTTCAACGAACTGCCTTCGATCACCTGTTCCGCTGCGTGACTGCGCCACGGCACGGGCGCAACTCCACCCAATACGATTCTGCAATCGCGCGCGTTTCCGTTCTGCTCGGTGAAGGCCACAGCCACGCTCGCCAGCGCAAAATCCCATGCGTTGCGCAGAGCATGCTTGATAAATGTGGAGCGTTGACCCGGAGGAACCGGCACGCGGAGCTCCGTTAGAATCTCGTCCTTCATGAGTCTGTGCATGTGCAGGATGTCTTCTTTAGGCGACAGGAATAGATCGGCCACGTGGATTTCGTACTGGCCTCGCGGGCTTTGGATCTTCGCGGCCGCATCAAGCGCAACCAGCATGGGCGCAGTGTCCGACGGGCTTACCGTGAAGCATCGATTGCCACCGAAGATCGCATGCTCGATGTTAATCCCATGGTGCGCATCGCAAACGATGCCGCCCGCGCGATAGCAGTGCCACGGCCCGCGATAGTAGGGACAGCGCGACTCCTGCAACAAATTGCCGCCGACCGTGCCCACGTTTCTGATCTGAGGTGTGGCGACGCGACTCGCGGCCATCACGAGGCCCGGCATCGCCGGCTTGAGGGCGGCGCTGTGCTCGATCTCCCCGAGCGTTGTCAGGGCTCCGATTGTCAGCGAGCCGCTGCTTCTATCGATTCCTCTCAGCCCGGGAATTGATTTCAGGTTGATGACGTAGCGCGGATTCGACCACTGATTCTTGAGTTGATCGAGCAAATCGCAGCCGCCGGCCAGGAACGCAGCGTCGGCGCCGTGATGCGAGGCCCACTCGATCGCCTGCTCGATGCTCGAAGGTGCGAGCAACTCGAAGCTCTTAGGTTCGTCGATTGCGATTTGCCGGCTCATAGGTTCACTGCACCAGCTTTCCGCTCCGCTTTAACGCGTCATAGACGCGTTGCCAGGTGAACGGCAGCTCGCCCATATGCACTCCTGTCGCGTTGTAGATTGCATTAGCCACCGCGGCCCCGGCGTCGAACATCGGGTTCTCGCCTAAGCCCTTCGCGCCAAACGGTCCGGCTTCGACCGGCGCTTCAACCAGAATCGGCGCCAGCTCAGGAATGTCTAGAATTGAGGGCGGCCGGTATTCATATAGAGACTGGTTTACCGGAATGCCATTGTGAGGATCGGTGATCAACTCTTCTGTCATCGCATACCCCAGGCCCATGATGCCTCCTCCATGAATCTGCGCCTCGGCGCCCGGACGATGAATCACCCGTCCGACGTCGTGTGCGCCGACAAGCTTCAGCACTCGCACCTGTCCGGTCTCCATGTCGACTTCGACTTCTGCGAAGCTGGCGCCCCAACTTTGCGCGCCGGGGTTGTAGACGTAATAGCCCAACCCGACGATGCCGCCTTCAGCAATCGCCTTTCGCGCGAGTGCAACCGTGGACGGGCTCAGCCTGGGCGCGGGGTGCTGGTCAATGCTGCCCGTGTCTTCGTTCAGGATCGGGTTGATGTCGAGCTTCGGATCGTAGTAAGGCGCGAGATCGTCAGGCGACTGGGGCGAGGGCTTCTGCATCTTCGCCCGCAGGTCGAGCGCAGCGTTGTACATGGCTTTGCCGTGGCAGTGGACCGCGCGGCTCGCGTCGGAGACAAAGTCCCAGGCGCTGTTGGAAGAATCGGCCCAGGTAACATCCAGCTCCGTCACCGGAATGCCGAGGGCTTCGGCAACGATCAGCGCGATCGCAGTCGGCGCTCCGGTGCCCAGGTTCCCCGATCCGATCGGCACGTGAATCTTGCCTGCCCGGTCCTTCCATACGATGCCGTCGCTGGCGTCGCGGCCGGTGTGTTCCTGACTCATCCGCATGCCAAGACCACGACGCACCCGGCCGGTCTTCTTCGAGGGATGCTGCCAGCGATTCCACCCGATTGCTTCGGCCCCGCGCTTCAAACACTCGTCCACGCCTACGTTGCCCAGCGGAACATCGGCGGCCACTCCGAGCAGGATCTTGTCGCCCGTGCGCAGGCTGTTCTTCACTCGAAAGTCGAGCGGGTTCATTCCGATCGCCTCGGCGACCTGATCCATGTGGGTCTCGCGCGCGAAGACGGCTTGCGGATGGCCGAAGCCGCGGAACTCACCGCCGACGGGTGAATTGGTGTAGACGGAGTAACCGTGATACCAGTAGTTCTTGGTGCGATAGGTGTCGATGATCCCTTCGCCCGCGACGCTGACGACGGCCGGGCCGCTGCTGGCGTAGCCGCCGGTTCGCTGAATCGCTTTGCATTCCAATGCTGTGATGATGCCGTCGTTCTTGACCCCGGTCTTCAGGTAAAAGACGAACGGGTTGCGAGTGTCTTCGGCGAACATCTCCTCCTTGAGTGTGTACTCGAGGCGGACGGGCCGGCCGGTCTTCTTCGCCAGCAGCGCGGCGATTGCCTGGTAGAGGGTCTTGCCCGGGTTGTCCGTGCACTTTCCGCCGAAGCCGCCGCCAAGATACTCGCAGATCACGCGAACATTTTCAGGCGGGATGCGAAGAGCGTGAGCCAGAACGTCGCGTGCCCGATGCACGCTCTGCTGAGAGTCCCACAATGTGAGCCGGTCCGCTTCCCACATTGCGGTGCAGCAATGGGTCTCGATAGGAACGTGGCATTGCACCTGGGTGACGTAGCGGCCTTCGATGATCTTATCGGCTTCGTTGAAGCCTGCGGAGGTGTCGCCGATCTTGAATTCGATCGTGGGTTGATCGAAGGGCTGGGGGCCGCCGAAACCAGCGACCGTTCCCGGATGTATCGCGGTCAAGTGATTTTCGAGATTCCGCTCGGCGTCGGGATAGGCTTCAAGCCGATCGTAGTCAATTCGCACCAACTCGAGCGCTCTGTGAGCAATGTAGACATCATCGGCGGCGATTGCAGCGATGGCGTCGCCGACGTACCGGGCTTTGTCGTTGAGAAAGCTCCGGTCACTCGCTCCAGGCGCGGGTTTAGCTCCGGCCTGATATCCCGGGACATCGCGCCAGGTCACCATTCCGCGATACCCCGAGAGCCCGCGAGCGGGACCGTCGTCGATGTCGATGACCTCGGCATGCGGGAAGGGGCTGCGAACCACTTTTGCGACCAGCGGCGATTTGAAGGCATCATCAGTGTGAAACCCGAGATCGCCTGCATAGCGCGCTCGGCCGGTGGCTTTGGCGACTGAGTCGAGCGCCTTGATGTCGGAGTTGAGTTGCGACTCGCGTGCCTCTCCTGCCGGCGACACGCCCGCATGCCCTGCGCTCGAGCGACTAATGGCCGCCGCCGCAAGCACCGACTCGATTTCATGTGGGTAGTTGCCGCACCGACAGAGATTGCCTGAGAGCGCGGCCTTGACGTCATCGGTGGTCGGCGCAGGATTCTGCAGCAGCAGTCCAACGCCCGACATGATCATCCCCGGTGTGCAGTGGCCGCACTGACTTCCCATCTTCTCGATGAAGCCCTCTTGTACCGGGTGAAGCGCTCCATCTTTTTCGAGCCCCTCAACCGTTAGCACGTCGCGGCCGGTGGCATCCATCGCAAGCATAAGGCAGGAGTAGACCGGCAGCCCGTCCATCAGTACCGTGCACGCGCCGCACTGGCCGAGATTGCAGCTCTTTTTCGTTCCCGTAAGACCGAGGTCTTCGCGCAACGCGAGCAGCAGCGTTCGCTGATGCAGAACACGCAGCTTCCGGGATCTCCCATTCACCAGTAACTCGATGTCGGCCCAGTGATCCGACCGATTCAGAGCCTGCTCCTTTCCTGAGACATTACTGGTCAGTTGCACAATCTCGAAGCCGGAGCCTCCGAGCGCGGCAGCCGTAACTACGGTGCCGAGCGCAGCCTGAATGAATGATCGGCGTGACGGATCTTCGGGATCCGGCGTCGATCCCTGATTGGATTGAGGATCTCTCTCTTCCTCAGTCACTCCAGCTTCTCCTTCTCAAAGTCGATCCTTGAACGAACATCTCGCCCGAGCAATCTCGGGACCTCTTCCTATGACTTCCTCTCAGCCTCGGCGGCTGCATCAACAGCCTCATCCTTCGGGTTCCATTTCGTCGCCGAGTGTTTCAGTCGAAACTGGCTGCCCGAGATCTTACCCGTAAACATCGCGGCGAGCTCGGGCCAGTTGACTCGAATGATTCCGAAATAAATGTGGCCCAGGATGATGGCTATGAAGCTGAACGCACCCACGTCGTGCAACAGTCGCTGCCACCTCAACCAGTGGTGATCGAAGCTCATCCAGTTCTCGGCGCTCAAAAGAAGGGATACGCCAGAGAAGATCATTGCTGCGGAAAGAACCGTGAGGAACGCATGATACAGCTTCTGAAACGGATCGTACTTTCCGAAGCGCGGATAAGAGCGCGTCAGCCCAAAGAAATTAGATACGATTGACCGGAGATCGGCCCAGTCGTGCCGGCCGAACCACATACTGCGTCTCTCGCCTCGTGTCAGTGCCGCTACAATGTGCAGCGTCAACCCGGCGATGAAGAGGCCGGATGAGACCTCGTGAATGAGAACCCAGGAAGACAATGGCGACTTCAGGCTACGCGGGACGAACAGAGCCCAGCCGGAAGCCGCGAGCACCGCGACAAATAAGAAGTTGCCCCAGTGATAGAGCCGCGCACCCAGCGTGTACTTTTGAACGTCGCCGCCGCTTATAACAGCGTCTGCGGGCGTTGATGCGACAGGCGCGCCGAGCGATCGCCTGAGAAGGTGGACCCCAACGAAGACCGCTACGAGCCACATCAATAACCTGGCGGCTTCGGGCAACAATTGAACGGCCAGCCAGTCGCCATAGTAGTCCTGAGCGTAGCGGAACAAATGCATTGGCGAAGACTATTTCTTGAAGGGATGGTTTGCAAGCTCAACGGGGAACCTATTGTCCGCTAATCTCGCGAATAGCCGCGAATCAAGAAGTCGGTTTTGGTTTGTGGTTTCTGGTTTAGGGTTTGCGGTTTCTGGTTCCAGCCGAGCAGAGAAAACCACAAACCAGAAACCAGAAACCACAAACCGGAAGCCACAAACCAGAAACTGACTTAGCGAAGATTCGCGTTATTCGCGGATCTACTTCACAATGATGAAGGCTTCTCCTCCGTTTTCTTTTCGGACTTCGGCTCGGGCACTTCAACTCCCAACACATATTTCGAGAACCACGCATACTCGCGTCGCATCTTGTCCAACTGATGCCGAGGTTCTTGTAACCCATGCGGCTCACGCGGAAAGAAGACCAATTCAACAGGCACGCTATTCTTGCGAAGCCCCATGTATAACTCCTGAGCCTGTCCCACCGGAACTCTGGTGTCGGCTGCCCCGTGGAGTATCAGCGTAGGCGTGTTTGCCTTCTTGATGAACGCCATCGCCGACTTCCGCCAGTAGAATTCGGTGTCGTTCCACGGCTCGCCCCCGAAGTAGCCCTCCAACACGCGCTGTAGATCGTTGGTCGAGTACATCGAGTACATATTCGTAAGTCCCGCGCCGACCATCACTGCCTTGAAGCGAGTGGTCTGAGTCAATGTCCAGGCGGTCATGTACCCTCCGTAGCTCCATCCCGACTGCGCGAGCCTGTCAGGATCCGCGACGCCTTTCGCAACCAGGTTATCGAGGCCGCTCTGGATGTCCTCGTAGTCCCCGCCTCCCCAATCACGCACATTCGCGAGCAGGAACTTCTCCCCATAAGCAGATGAGCCTCGCACGTTGGGATAGAACGCGACCCAGCCTTTGCCGGCCCACACGTGGCCGAAGTTGCTCCACGACGCAGGAAAGCTCTCAGTCCAGACACCTGAAGGTCCGCCGTGAATGAGTGCAACCGTCGGATAACGCCTGGTGCGGTCGTAACCCACCGGATAGATCACCAACCCTTCGACCTCCATCCCATCTTTGCTCTTCCAGCGAACGACCTCGCTCGCTCCGAGCGCCAACTCGCGCACCTGGGCGTTGTGATCGGAGAGCTTTACAGGACCGCTCAACGCCAGGCTTGTGGCGACGTATACCTCGGGAGGATTTTGAACATCCGACCTGGTGAATGCGATGGTTCGTCGATCCTTCGAGAAGCTCGCTTGACTCATCACGCCGGTCATGTTCGAGAGCTGCCTGGCTTCCCCTCCGCTCGCGGGCACCGAGAACAACTGATTGCCGGTGCGCACGGAAGCGTTGAAGTAGAGATCCTTGCCATCGGCTGACCAGGTGGCGGGTCCGGCTTGAGACTTGAATGCGGGCGCCAATTCGTGCGGCGTTCCACCTTCGGACGAGACGACCGCGAGCTTCGACTGGCCGAGTTGTCCGTGGGTTGCATCACGGGTCAGGAAGGCTATCCATCGTCCATCAGGCGACCAGCGGGGACTGCTGTCCGGCCCATCGTTGTTCACTAGTCGCCGCTGTTTTCCGGAGTCAACATCAACAACCCATATGTCAGTGAGGCTCCCATCGTCTGCTTTGGGAGTTGGAGTGGTTGTGTAGGCTATCGAGCGGCCGTCGGGAGACCATTGCGGATCGCCGGCTGCGAAGTCGCCCTTCACCAGTTCACTGGCCTTCTTCGTTTGCAGGTCGATCACCGAGACCCGCGTGAACTTAAAATTCTTATCCACGACCTGGGCGTCGTCTTTATCCTTCAGTCTCTTCTCTTCCTCCGGAGTGGGTTCCTGCTGAGCTACATAAGCGATGCGTTTGCCGTCGGGCGACCACTGAAATGACAGGACGCCGCTCTTGGACTCGGTGAGCTTCTCGGCTTCGCCGCCGAATGGCGAGATCAAAAAGATCTGAGCCTTCTCCTCGCGGGCTGAAATGAAAGCGAGACGCTTGCCGTCGGGGGACCACCGCGGCTGAGTGTCATTCTTCTTGCTGGTGGTCAGGCGAACCGGCTCCCCGCCCGACGTCGATGCCAGCCATAGATCTGCATCGGCGGCATCCTCTTTCATGTCGGCTTGCGTGAGGACGTAGGCGACCCAGCGGCCATCGGGAGAGACCTGCGTATCGGAGAGGTTCTTGACCGCGAGGACATCTTCGAAGGTCATCGGCCGCTTCGATTGAGCAGCGGCGACAGCGAACGTGGATAGCAAGACAACTACGAGCGCGATTACACGTTTCATAGCTCCTCCTTGGTCTCAAGGCAAAGGTCGAACAGTCTACGAACCCAGGCTATCAGTTGCTGCGCGTGCGGAGCGTCAGCGTTGAGGTAATGCTTAGTTATTGCCGAGCCAAAGGGTGTTCCCGGCTCTTCCTGCCAGGCAAGCCATGTGTGAATGTGAGCCTTGATCCTATGGCTCGGGACAAAATGTGTCCGGTCGGCTGGTATTTCGTCTAAACAGCCATCCGCTATTGCCCAAAGCGGATCTTTATCAGCGCCAAGAAAGCTGACGAAATGCTCTAACATTCCAGGCAGCGTGTTGTCTGGCATTAACCAGATGCCTACCGTAGGGTGCTCTTCTTGCTCGACTATCGTGCCCTCCGGATTGGGGTCAACTGGCACGCCCGCATAGCCAGCCGCAGCCAACCGGTTGCGGACAGCTTGCCACCGAGCCAAGAGATCCTGGTCAGCATCCAGCACAATTCCAAGTCGCTCAAGGTCACTCGCGCGCAGTTCCTGCTGGAGTGATTCGAGGAGTTTGCTGACACCGTCCTTAACTCTGCACCCGATTACTCCTTCTGCAATTCCGTGGTGAATGAACAGATGATCGAAGACGTATTTCTCGTTCTTCCCCTCGACGAGCAGCACATACTTGTTGACCACGTTAGCGCACCTCGATCTTCTCCCGAGTAACCACGCTCAACTCTCGCTCGTCGAACGGGTCGGCCACAATGTCCTCCTTCAGCTTTCTGAGCCGGATCAGGACACCCTGCTCTTCGGTGTTTTCCTGAGCCGCCTGCTGAAAGGCTTCTATGCAGTCCCAACTGTGCGTGGTTGCAAAAACCTGTACATTGAGTCGATGTGCCGCTTCGAAAATCAACCGCCATAGATTTGGTAACACAGAGTAGTGGATGCCGCTTTCAACTTCATCAATGAGTAGCATACCGTCCTTAGCGTTGACGAGCGCGAGAGCAATGCCGAAAAGGCGGTTGAGACCCTCTCCGAGGCTGCGGAGTGGAA
>JBGPFL010000162.1:0-8182 GCA_041483295.1 Blastocatellia bacterium
CTTGGGCAGAGTCACAGCTACTGTATCCCCGCTCTTCCACTTCCGCTTCAGCTCGACATACGAGCCGGGTCTCGGCAAGTTCTTCACGGGCTGGCCGTTGATCTTCACAGTGAATGTCGCTCCCGCCCAGGAGGGCCGGCGCAGGGCGAGCGTAAACTCCCTCGGCGTCTTGAGCGTGAGTTTGAGTGTTGCCGATTCGCCCTCAGGAAAATTCGTCTCCATGGACACGTCTGTGCCGGCTGATTCCCATCGGGCGGTGGAGGGGACGTACAGGTTCACCCACAGCCGGTCGCCGGATTCGTAGTAGATCCCGGCGCCGTGCAAGGCGTGGCTCTCCATGCCCGAGCCCACGCAGCAAGTGAAGCCGCGGAGCATGTCCTGGTACTCGTGCTGCACGCCGCGCCCTACGGGCACCATATAGCAGGTCCGGCCGTCTTCCGGATCGATGGAGCCCAGAATGTGGTTGAAGAGAGCGCGTTCGTCAAACTCGGCGTATTTGATGTCGGGGTGAAGCGCGAACAATTTGCGCGTCATCTTGAGCATGTTGTAAACGTTGCACGTCTCGGCGGTGCGCCCGTCGATCCGGTCGCTCAGCTTGTCGGGCGGGCCAAAGTATTCGTCCTTACCGTGGCCGCCGGTCGCGAAGCTGTGGTGATCGACCACCGAGTCCCAAAAGAACTGGGCGGCCGCACCGTCAGCCTTGTCGCCTGCGTAGGCATAACGAGCCAGGTAGCCGAGGAGCTTCGGCACCTGGGTGTTGCCGTGCAGTCCCGGCAAGTTGTCCTGCTGGCGCGCGAGAGGGTCCAGCACGGCGCGGTGGTCAAAGCGGTGTGAGAGATCGAGCCAGCGCTTGTCACCCGTATCGGCGTACAGGTCGGCCAGCACCTCGGGCATCCCCCCGAACTCAGTGTTGAGCATTCGCTGAAGCTGGGCGTCATCCAGCTTCGCAAGAATTCCTTCGGCCCAGCCGGCAAACTTAGCTTCGAGATCCAGCGCTGTGCGGTTGCCGGCGTAGCGATAAGCGTCGCGCAACCCGGCGTATGTTTTGTGCAGCACATACCACGGAGACCAGAGGCCGTTCAGATCGAAGCTGCCGGAGCGAATGTTGCCCTTGGATACTTCGGCGAACTGCTCCCTGCAATTTGCCAGAGCGCTGAGGTACCCGTCGCCGTTCTTGTCTTGAACCTCCTTCAATTCCCGGACGATGTAGTCGGCTCGTTCCTTGAAGCGGGAATCGCCCGTCGCGGCGTACATCAAGCTCACGGCCGACAGGTAGTGGCCGCCAATATGTCCAGTCAGGTTTCTGCCGTCTCCGTCCCAGCCGCCATATCCTTCCGCCCTGGGCTCGAGCCCGGCGCGCTTGCGATAGTAGGCCAGCATCCGATCAGGTTCGAGCTTGAGCAGGTAGTCCGCGTCCAGGTCTTCCGCACGCTTGAGCGGTCCGCCGGTCAGACGAACCGCAGACAAAGGCAAAGGACGAGCGACCTCTGGAATGGCGTCCTTTATCTGCCCGGCCATGGCGGCGCTCGCGACGACAAGCGCGGCAAGGACAGACCTGATAGCGATGAGTCGTGTTCGAGTTAGAGGCATTGAGAGCTCCTGACAAAAGGGTTATCCACTTGATTGCGACCAAGCGCAACGTCGTTATCCGGGTGGCTCAAGCGTACCAAGAAGAGATACTACAGCAGAGGTACCCAGTTCAAGCGGGCAGGCCTAGAAATGTCCAGCGGCTTCTTCATCTGTGTCATCTGCGCAATCTGCGGACGAATATCTCGCGGTCAATTGCTCTTAGTCAGGGACACGCATATTCCGCTCTGTGAATCTGTGATAGACTCCAGCGAACGCTCCTCTGGAGAGAAGAATACTATGACTCAGGAACAGTTTCGGAAACTGGCTCTCAGTCTTCCGGAAACGTCAGAAGCCGCGCATATGGGTCATCCCGACTTTCGCGTGGGTGGGAAGATCTTCGCTACGCTCTGGCCGGAACCTGGCTGGGCGATGGTAAAGCTGACACCGGAGCAACAAGAGTCTTTTCTTCGGTCTGAACCCGAAGTCTTCGCGCCTGTCAAAGGTGCATGGGGACGCTCCGGGTGCACGACCGTGCAGCTCAAGGCGGCGAAGAAGAGCACTCTACACACCGCGCTAGTCCTCGCGTGGAGAGAGAGGGCACCAAAACGACTCGTGCAACAGTTCGACCTCGAGTAGCGAGGTCGAATATCATCCTTCGGGGAATACAGCTTCCTGTAGCTTTGAGCGTCCGCAAGAGAGTTGGGGGACTGAAGAATGCGAGTCGATCGACGTGGGTTTCTGATCAGCGCTCTGGGAGCGTCAGCCATTGGGCCGAATTACAGACGCAAGGATCAGGTGAAGAAGGCGGTTTCCGCAGGTCCAAGCGTGCACGATCTGGATCGGGCGGCGGCGGCTCAGGTGCTGAAGCTGGACGGCGTGAAGTCACCGGTGATCATCGAGTCAATCAAGTTGCTGAAGAAGGATGAAGAGTACATGGTCCACGTGCGTTCGAGGGACGGCGCGGAAGGCGTTTCGCTGGCGAACCCTCCGCGGGCCGAGTACCTGGACAAGATCCTGAAGCAGTTGGTGATCCCCTTCTTTCTAAACAAGGACGCTCGCGACCTGGAGAACTTGTTGTGGGAGTTTTACCGCTGGCGCGACAACTACAAGCTGTACGGACTGGCGCTCTGGAGCCCACAAGCATGGGTGGAGTTCGCGATCCTGGACCTGTTGGGTCGCCTCGCGGGCAAGCCGATTGGCGCCCTGGTCGGAGACATTGTGCGGCGGGACGTCGCGTTCTATGTTGCCAGCGGGCGCCGTGACACCACGCCCGAACAGGAAGTGGAGTACCTGCAGAAACTCGTCGAACAGTCGGGAGCGAAGGCTGTGAAATTCCGCGTGGGCGGACGAATGAGCCGGAACGCGGACGCGATGCCAGGGCGGACGGAGAAGCTGATTCCGTTAGCGCGGAAGACGCTTGGGGATTCTATTGACATTCATGCCGACTCCAACAGCTCATACGATCCGCCGCAGGCCATCAGAGTGGGGCGAATGTTGGAGGAGATCAAAGCGGTATATTTCGAGGAGCCATGCCAATTCGATCATCTCGAGGAGACCAAGGTCGTGACCGACACCTTGACCATCCCGGTCGCGGCCGGAGAGCAGGAATACAGCGACTGGCGATTTCGGTGGATGATCGCCAACCGAGGCGTCGACATCGTGCAGCCGGATCTCTACTATTACGGCGGCATGATCCGGTCGGTTCGCGTAGCACGGATGGCACAGGTAGCGAAGATGCCTACGATCGCGCACATCTCGGGTGGGTTCGGCTTCGTGTACATGTTGCATTTCGCTTCGTGTGTGCCGGATATCGGCCAGTACCAGGAATACAAACTGGGCTTTGAAAAATATGCCAACTGGTTCGATCCTCCGATCAAGGTAAAGAGCGGTAAGATGTCGGTGCCCAGCGGGCCGGGCGTCGGGATCAAGGACATCGCGGACCTATTGAAAGGGGCGAAGGAAGCGTAGGCCCGGATTCCGAACGCAGTCGCGTCCAAGTATGGTTTATGCGCTGGTACACTATCCCGCTGTTCACACACACCACATCGATGAGTTGAGGCGAAAGTACGACCCGCAGGCTGATCTCATACCTCCACACATTACGCTGATGTTTCCGGTGCAGCATTCGATCGGCGAATCAAGCCTGGTTTCACACCTCGAACATGTGTTGAGTGGGAGCCGGCAATTCCCAATTCGCATGCAAGGACTGGAACAGTCCGCGGACCACTACCTGTTCCTTTTGCTTCAGGAAGGAAGAGCGGAGGTCATCCATTTGCACGATCGGCTATACACGGGGATGTTGGCTCCGTATCTGAGGACGGACCTGCCGTATGTCCCTCATGTCACGCTTGGCTCGTTTGACGATGCTGAGCTTTGCTCACAAGCCTTGCGCGAGGCGGAACGCGCTCCATTGCACTATCAATGCCTGGTAGATCGGCTTCATCTGGTGAAGATCAACGAGGATCGGTCACGTATCATTTGGAGTAAGGAATTTCTATTGCCGATCTGGTAGGATCCGGAAACCTGCGACGAGTCGCGAAGGCGCGAGAGTGTGTGTACCAAGCAGGCCTGGTCTGAAACGCTGAAGTCCATCTCTGGCCAACTCCGTCCGGCGGTGCTATGTTTGGCCGACGGTCCAAACAATGGAGCGAGAGTCCGAAGCACAAACCCGCAGAGCCAGGATCAATCCCAAGCTGCAGGCCAGCGGTTGGACAGTAGCACGCTTCGATCTTGATCGGCCACTCAGCACTTATACAAACTCCGCAATCGAGGAGTACGAAACCGACAACGGACCGGCTGATTACGCACTCTGCTCCAATGCGGTTCTACTCGGGATCGTCGAGGCCAAGAAGCTAACGCTCGGTCCTCAGAATGTCCTTACACAAGCCGAGCGATACTCTCGTGGTGCAACCCACAATCCGCTCTATTTCGACGGCTTTCACGTTCCCTTCCTTTACTCGACGAACGGCGAGGTCATCTGGTTTCACGACATTCGGCATCCGTTGAATCGCTCTCGCACCATCGCGCGTTTTCACACTCCTGCAGCTTTGCGCGAGATGTTCGATCGTGACTTCGAGGCCTCTTGCCGGTTGCTGGAGGATCACGCAAACAATCATTCGCGGCTTCGACCTTATCAGATCGAGGCGAATGAGAAGATCGAACAGGCGATCAGCGATCGAAAGCGGAGTATGCTCGTCGCAATGGCCACCGGCACCGGCAAGACGTTCACAATGGTCAACGAAGTCTATCGCCTCTTGAAGTCCGGTACTGCTCGCCGCGTACTGTTCCTCGTCGATCGGAGGGCCCTCGCCGCGCAGGCGGTTCGCGCCTTTGCGTCCTTCGATCCCGAACCCGGACTCAAGTTCGACCGGATCTATGAAGTCTACAGTCAGCGATTTCACCGCGAAGACATCGGCGAAGACGAGCCTTTCGATCCAAAAGTGCTTCCAGCAACCTATCTGCTTGAGCCGCAACCTCGACACACCTTCGTCTACGTCTGCACGATTCAGAGAATGGCCATCAACCTGTTCGGTCGTGGCGTCGCCTTCGGTCGTAACGAAGAAGGCGACGACGAGGATGCTGATCATCTTGATATCCCGATTCACGCGTTCGATGTGGTCATCGCCGATGAGTGCCATCGCGGCTATACATCCGGCGAGATTTCCGTCTGGCGGGACACGTTGAGCCACTTCGACGCGATCAAGATCGGCCTTACCGCAACGCCCGCAGCGCACACGACAACCTATTTCAAAGATGTTGTCTACCGGTACGACTACGAACGCGCTGTTAGAGAAGGCCACCTCGTCGACTACGATGCAGTCTCGGTTCACTCCGAGGTGCGAATGAACGGCATGTTCCTCGAGGAGGGTCAACAGGTCGGTCTCATCGACCCAAGGAGCGGTCTCGAACAACTCGACTTCATCGAAGACCAGCGCCAGTTTGCCGCCCCTGAAGTCGAAGAGAAGGTCACATCGCCCGACTCGAACCGCAAGATAGTAGCCGAGCTGAAGAAGTACACTGATAGCCACGAACAAACCTACGGGCGATTCCCTAAGACGCTGATCTTTGCGGCCAATGATCTGCCCCATACCTCGCATGCCGACCAACTCGTCGAGGTATGCCGCGACCTGTTTCAACGGGGCGACTCATTCGTTCAGAAGATCACCGGCCGCGTCGATCGCCCGCTCCAACGAATCCGCGAGTTCCGGAACCGCCCTAACCCGGGTATCGTTGTCTCCGTTGACTTGATGTCGACCGGAGTAGATATACCCGATCTCGAATTCATCGTCTTCTTGAGGTCCATCAAATCGCGCATCCTCTTTGAACAGATGCTTGGGCGGGGCACGCGCAAAGGCGAGAAGTTCACTGACAAGTCTCACTTCACTGTCTTCGACTGCTTTGGCGGGACATTACTCGAATACTTCAAGCACGCAACCGCCATCACCGCCGAACCTCCCGATCAAACATCACGCACGATCGTTGAAATAATCGAAGACGTCGCGAATAACAAGGATCGTGACTACAACACACGCTGCCTGGTGAAGCGGCTGCGGCGCATCGAGAAAGAGATGTCGGCCGAGGCGCGGGACATGTTCGCCGCCTTCATTACCGATGGCGACATGGGTAGGTTCGCAACCGAACTTCCCGGCAGACTGGCTCAGGACTTCACCGGCACGATCAAACTTCTGCGCAACCCTCAGTTTCAAGGTCTGCTAACCAACTATCCAAGGCCGCCCCGGCTATTCCTGCGCGCATACGATGTCGAAGACACCGTGACATCGGAGTGGGCCATCGGCGATCTCAAACCCGAGGATTATCTGAAGGCCTTCGCCCGGTTCGTGCGAGAGAATTTGACCGAGATCGACGCCATCGGCATATTGCTCGACCGGCCTCGCGATTGGGGAACGGCGCCGTTGGCGGAACTCAGGCAGAAGCTTGGGGCCTCGGAAGACCGGTTCACCGAGAAGAATCTTCAGAAGGCCCACGCTGCCTGTTACCACAAAGCGCTGGTCGACATCATCTCGATGGTCAAGCATGCCGCCGAAGAGCAACAGCCACTCTACACAGCCCAGGAACGAGTTGAACGCGCGATGAAGCAGATCACTCACGGTCAGCAGTTCACGCTGGAACAGCGGGGATGGCTTGAGCGCATCCGCGCTCACCTGATAGAAAACCTGTCCATTGATCGAGCGGACTTCGAAGACATTCAGGTCTTCTCTCGCGAAGGCGGCTGGCCGAACGCCAACCGCGCCTTCGATGGCCGTCTGGATGAATTGATCCACAGCTTCAACGAGGCAATCGCCGCCTAGCCTGTAGGTCTTATGAAAAAACCGTTCGTTGCATTCTTGCTGAGCTTTCTTCTGCCAGGCGCCGGTCTCGTTTACATTGGCAGGTGGAAGTCGGCCTTAATCAATTTCGCGGTGGTTCTGTTGGTGGGAGTTCTGGCCGCGTTTGTGCTGCGCGATGACACGTTTAGCAGATACATCCGTTACATCGCTTTCGGCTGTGCGGGTGGCTCTGCTGGCCTGGCTCACCAATTGGCTGCGCAGATGAATCAAGAGACAGTTCGTAAGGACGGCGCATGACTGATGTTGTTCAGAAACTCTGGGGATTCTGTCATACTCTCCGCCACGACGGAATAGACTACGGCGACTACATCGAGCAGATCACATACCTGCTCTTTCTTAAGATGGCCGACGAGCGCGCCATAAACCTGCCCGAAGGTTGCGACTGGCCGTCACTGCGCGACAAGAGCGGAACTCACCTGACCGACTACTACATCGATCTGCTGCGCAATCTCGGTAAAAACACCGGTCTCCTTGGTGACATCTACGCAGGCGCCCAGTCGCGATTCAGCAACCCGGTCAACCTTAAGAAGTTGATCAACCTGATCGACGAGACCGAATGGACCTCGCTCGGCGTGGACGTAAAAGCCGCAGCCTACGAAGGGTTACTCGAGAAAGCCGCGAGCGAAGGCAAGAAGGGCGCGGGTCAGTACTTCACTCCGCGCATCCTGATTCAATCGATCGTCCGATGCATGAAGCCTGACCCTCGCGTGCACAAGGAATTCACCATCAGCGACCCTGGGTGTGGAACGGGCGGCTTTCTGGTGGCCGCGTACGAGTGGCTGATGCAGCAGACCAAAGGCGGCGCGCTCGACCGGGCAATGGCGAAGCGGGTGAAGCACGGAATCTATTTCGGTCAGGAACTGGTCGCGCGGCCTCGGCGAATGGCTCTGATGAATCTCTACCTTCACGGCCTCGAACCCGAGATCGCTCTGGGCGACTCGATATACGAAGTTCCCGACAGCCGGCGATACGACGTTGTGTTGACCAACCCGCCATTTGGCACCAAGGGAGCGAATCAGGCGCCCGACCGCGAAGACTTCACCATCGAGACTTCCAACAAGCAGCTCAATTTCGTCCAGCACATCCTGACGATCTTGAAGCCAGGCGGCCGCGCCGCCATAGTGCTCCCTGATAATTGTCTGTTCGAAAACAAGGCTGGTGAGGTCTTCGAGATCGTGATGCAGGACTGCAACCTTCACACGGTCCTTCGTCTGCCGCGTGGAACGTTCTCGCCATACAGTCAGGGCGTGAAGGCCAACGTGATC
>JBGPFL010000163.1:0-8177 GCA_041483295.1 Blastocatellia bacterium
CCACCCCTGCGCCGCGGCGGCCGCATGGGGGCCGCCTAGCCCCCTAACCCCTTTCTGGGCCCCCCCGCGGCGCCCTCGGCGCCTCTGCGGTGAAGCACGTTTTCGCGACGGTCAACCTGTTTTTGGCTTCTCGCGCAAAATCGTGACGCGCACCCGTGTAAACCCGTGGCTTTGGTCTTACAACCATGAGGATTGACGTCATCAATCTGAAAAAGTACTTCGGCCGCACTCGCGCGGTAGACGACATCTCGTTTTCATTCGCGGCGGGCCAGGTTATCGGGTTTGTCGGCCCAAACGGCGCGGGCAAGACCACCACCATGCGCATCCTCGCCACCCTCGACGAGCCGACCGAAGGCGACGCGCTCCTGGACGGCGTCTCAGTAGTCGAAGAGCCCGAAAAGGCTCGCCACCTCGTCGGATATGTACCCGATGCGCTCCCCGCGCACCGCGACATGTCGGTTCACGAGTACATCGACTTCTTCGCTCGCGCGTATGGCATCAAGGGCCAGCACCGCCGGCAGGTCATTGAAAGCGTCGAAGAATTCACCAACCTGTCCGGCATTCGCGAGAAGACGCTTCATGCGCTGTCGAAGGGCATGAAGCAGCGCGTGAGTCTCGCCCGATCCTTACTGCACGACCCGCCCGTCCTGATCATGGACGAGCCGGCGGCCGGGCTCGACCCCCGCGCGCGCGTAGAGTTGCGCGAGTTGCTGAGACTTCTGGCGGGCCAGGGCAAGGCCATTCTGATAAGCTCGCACATATTGACCGAGCTGGCCGAGATCTGCAGCGGCGCCGTCATCATCGAGCAAGGCAAGCTCTTGATGGCCGGCACAATCGATCAGTTGCTGGCCGGCAACGTCTCGCACAGAACGGTTGTGATCAGACCGCTGGACAGGCAAGAGGAGTTATATCGCGAACTGCTTCAAATGCCTCACGTCCAGAATGCCAGGCTTGCAGGCCCGGACATCGCAATAGATGTTAACGGCACGGATGATGCTTGCTCGGACATCTTGACCGCGCTCGTCCAGAGAGGCTTCCGTCTCGTCGAGTTCAAACAAGAGCGCGCTAACCTTGAAGACATCTTCATGAATCTAACCAGAGGCGAAGTCCAGTGAAGGAGCGTGCCGGAATCTTCGCGCGGATCGACGACGCCTTCAATCCGATCGTCGTGAAGGAGCTGCGACAGGCAGTCCAGGGCAAATTCGTGGCCGCAGTACTGATCGTTTTGCTTGGCATTCAGATCACAGCCATCGGGCTCATCATAATCAACAGCGACGATATCTCAACCAGGTTTGATACCGGGCGCAACGCATTCATGATTCTCGAGAGTATCATGCTGGGCATCTGCCTGCTCTTCGTGCCTGCGTATACTGCGTTCCGTCTCGCGTCTGAACGCTCCGACACCAACGTCGACCTGTTTTTCATCACGACGATCAGGCCCCGGGCAATCATAGGTGGAAAGATCTTCGCGGCTCTTACAATCACCGTGTTGATATTCAGCGCTTGCATGCCCTTCATGGTGTTCACGTACTGGCTGAGAGGAATCGACCTGCCTTCTATCTTCGTGATGTTGGCGTTTTCGTTCCTGGTTGTCGTCGCCGCGGTTCATCTGGCGACCTTCATCGCCAGCATTCCGGCGAACAGAGTCTTCAAGATACTGCTCGGCGTGGCCGGGCTATGCATTCTTCCGCAGATTTTTGTGCTCACGCTGACCCTCTCCTTTTCACTGATGACGACGGGCGTCGGCAGCCGATTGGATAGCTGGAACTTTTGGGGACCCGCTTCGGCCACGGTGCTCATTCTGCTTGCGATTATCGGATTGCTGTTCTTCATGTCGGTCGCGCTCATCACTCCGATCTCGGCGAATCGAGCGTTTCCGGTAAGAGTCTATGTCATGATCGCGTGGCTGGTTGGCGGAGTGACCAGCTCCGTCATCAGCTACGTCAATAAAGACAACACGGCGGTCATCGTCTGGAGCATCCTGAGTGCGGCGATCATTTTCCTCGGGTTCTTCGTTGCGGTGAGCGAACGGGAGAGCCTGGGTTCGCGAGTCGCCCGTAAGATTCCGCGGACCATGCCGCTTCGCCTACCCGCCTTCTTTCTCTTTAGCGGCGCGGCCA
The DNA here is from genome assembly GCA_041483295.1 of Blastocatellia bacterium. Lineage (GTDB taxonomy): Bacteria > Acidobacteriota > Blastocatellia > UBA7656 > UBA7656 > DASYSA01. The sequence goes on from JBGPFL010000163.1 coordinate 2,121, forward strand.
GCGGGGTAGCCTGGTGCTGCCTGATGTGTGTCCTGACCCTGGTGTGGGTCCGGCTTTGGAAGATGTCTCCCGCTGGGAAGGGAGACACCCATTTGCGCGATGCGATGGCCTGGGTGGGCGGGCTGGGCCTGTACGGCTTCTTCTACTCGATGACCGCCGTGTTCCTGAGAACCATCTTGCTGGCACGCTGGTTGAGCGCGAAGTTCACATGGTTGGTTGCCCTGTTTCTGCTCGCGGCCGGCTCCATCGTGCCTTACCTCGCCGGCTACCTGATATTCTTCGGTTCTCCGGCAAGCACCGAACGAACCGCCATTTCGCTGCTCGGCAATCCATTTGCGATAGATATCGATTCTGGCTACCGCTCCGTCTTTCTCATATTCATAGGGTGCTGGGCCGTGATCGTCGCACTTTTGAACATCCGCTGGTTCTACCGAGCGATCGCCGGATTCCGACCTCCTGAAGCGAAGGAACGCGCGGAAGTGGCGTTGAGTGAGTACAGATGAAGGAAGAGCACCGCCGCTACTTGATGGAAGGTGAGCAAGCCGGCGCGCGCTTCACTCTCGCGGCGCCGCGAAGAGTGCCGACGGGAATTGCGGGCATTCGCCTCGGCAATCGAATTGGAAGCTCGCTCGAGTTCAGAGATCATCGCGAGTATCAAGCGGGTGATGATCTGCGACGCATAGACTGGAACGCCTTTGCGCGCACGGACAAGCTGATCCTGAAGCTCTATCAGGAAGAGGTCAGCCCTCACCTCGATCTGGTGATCGACGGCTCACGCTCGATGGCTCTCGAAGGGAGCGCCAAACTGCAGGCCACGCTGGGACTGGCGGGCGTTTTTGCGGTTGCTGCCACGAACGCGGGCTTCAGTCATTCAGCCTGGCTCGCGCGCGACGTGTGTCAGAGGCTCGAAGGGGGAACGAATCGGCCGGCGCTATGGGAGGGCCTCTCCTTCGACTATGAGGGAGACCTGGCTGAATCGTTCGCGCGGCTACGACCTCCATGGCGCAGGCAGGGGATTCGAATTTTGCTGAGCGATCTATTATGGCTCGGCGATCCGCTGGTCACGTTGCAGCACCTGTCGAAGGATTCGTCGTCCGTGGTTGTTGTGCAGATACTGGCCAGGGCCGATACCGATCCGCCCGATCGCGGCAACGTGCGGCTGATCGATTCGGAGACCGAACAGACGCGGGAGATATTCCTGGATGACCCGGCCGTGCAACGCTACAAAGACGCTCTCGGTCGTCACCGTGACAACTGGCAGCTTGCGTGCAGGCAGACTGGCGCGGTAATGACGACGATGATCGCGGAAGAGACGGCGGCAGACTGGGAGCTTGAAGAACTGGTGGCCTCGGAGATTCTTGGAATTAGTCCGTAGTCCGTGGTCAGTTGTCCGTAGTCAGTTGTCCAGTGGTGGTCAGTGCCTGCCTGGTTGAGAGAACGCGACACCGGACAAACGGACTACCGACAACTGACAACGGACAACTGACCACTGGCAACTGACAACGGACAACTGACAACGGACAACTGACAACGGACAACGGACAACTGACCACTGACAACGATGACTTTCGCATTCCCCTTTGCCTTCGTCGCATTGTTGGCTGTGCCGGCTCTTGTGGCCATCTATTGGCTTCGAAGTAGACACAAGCGGCAACCCGTCTCGACGTTGATGCTCTGGATGGATCAACGCGAGGCGCGCGAAGGAGGATTGCTCATCCACCGGCTGCAGACACCGCTGCTCTTTTTCCTGGAGCTCCTCACCATTCTTCTGCTGATTCTCGCCGCCGCTCGGCCGGCTGTTACCGCGGGAGACAGCGCACGATCGCTCACCGTCGTGCTGGACGATTCTTTCTCGATGCTGGCAGGTTCCGGCGACAGCTCGAGGAGTCGCGCCCTTACCGCCGTTGAGAAGGAGATCGACGGCGGCCGATATTCGTCGGTTCGCCTGATAGTCGCAGGTGAAACGCCGCAGATCCTTGGCGAAGCTGCGAGGGATCTCGACCGCGACCTGCTCAAGGAGTGGAGGTGCCAGTCGCCCTCGGCCGACCTCGCGGAGGCAATCTCATTTGCGTTCGCGTTGGGAGGCAATCGCCCGCGTGTTCTGGTCGCGACCGATCAGCCGCCGCCGGAAGAGCCGACTGATGGACGGCTCGAGTGGTGGGCGTTTGGAACCGCGAGCCACAACGTTGCTTTTGTGAATGCGACTCGAAGCGCCCGCGACCCACAGGAGCGCTGCCTGTTGGAGGTTGCCAATCTTTCGCTCAGCCCGATAAAGACCGGCCTTGTCATCGGCGTCGCCGCCGCGGGCGAGGGTAGCGAATCGAAAGAGCTCCAGCGCTCCGTTCTGGTCCTGGGCCCTAACGAAACCCGTCGCATTCTTCTCAAGCTCGAGCCGGGCGCGGGCATATTGCGTGCGCGGCTTGATGATGACGCCCTTGCCATCGATAACCAGATCGTTCTGCTGCCGGTGACGCGACGACAGGTGCGGGTCGAGCTTCGGTTCCAAAGTGAGGTGTTGAAGAGTCTGGTTGACAAAGCGCTCTTGGCGACTGGCAGCGTCGCGCTCACCTCTGCCAATCCTGAACTGATATTTACAGACCAGAGCGAGGCTGAAGCTGATTCGACGGATGCCTGGCTGATGCGGTTTGTCGCGGACGGCGATGCCGAGAGCTACCTCGGCCCGTTCGTTGTGGACCGGGCCCATCCGCTGGCAGAAGGGCTCTTGCTTGACGGGGTGGTATGGGGCGCGGGCAAAACGACTCCGCCCGCGAACACACCCATAATCACAACCGGCAACATCCCATTGTTGACTGATGTCGCGCGTCCGCATGGAAGGCACGAACTGCGGATGCACCTGAGGCCCGATCTCTCGACACTACAGGATACTCCGAACTGGCCGATCTTGATCTGGAACCTCATCGACTGGCGAGCCTCGAACGCACCCGGACTCAAGGAGACAAACCTGCGACTCGGATCGGATGCAAATCTGACCGTAGGCGCCGGAACGCACGCGGTTGAAGTGCGAAGCCCCGACGATAGAAGTCACGAGTTGACGGCGCGCGATCGAACGTTGACGTTCAAGGCCGACAGCGTTGGAGTCTACGAGATCCATGCTGCGACTGAGAGATATGCGGTTGCGTCGAACGCGCTGCGGCAAGAAGAGTCTGATCTCGGGCGTTGCGCTTCCGGCCGTTGGGGCGATTGGCAGTCATCGGGCTTTCAGGCCGAGGAGCGCAGCGTCGGCTGGATATTCCTCATGCTAGCTCTGATAACTCTCGGCGTTCACCTTGCCCTTACGTCCAGCGGCGCGAGCGTGAGAGCTAAATGATACTCTACCACCCGATCTTTCTCCTGCTCTCGATACCGCTGGCGGTCTCATTCTGGCTCTGGAAGCCGGTTTCACGGCTTCTCCGAGGGCTCAGATTGGCCTCTCTCGTTTTGATCCTGCTCGCGACTTGCGGGCTCGCGCTCAATCTGCCGAGCCGAGCCGGCGCCGTCATCGTGGTCGCTGATCGCAGTCACTCAATGCCGCCTGGCAGCCAGGCGTCCGAGAAGGAGGGGATCAACCTGATCCAGAATGCGATGGGCGCAGGAGACAGTTTGGGAGTTGTCAGCTTTGGCGATCGGACGTCCATTGAACAACCTCCCCGGCGCGGCGAGTTCTCGGGCTTCATTAGCGAGGTCGGCGCGGACGAATCGAACCTTGCTGAAGGCCTGGACAAAGCCCTCTCGCTGATTCCGCGGGATGCGCCCGCCAGAATACTGATTCTCTCTGATGGCAGATGGACCGGCAGAGACCCAACGACAGCCGCCTCGCGTGCGGCAATGCGAGGCGTGGCCATCGACTACCGCTCGCTTCAAAGGACCTCGGCGAATGACGTTGCTATCTCTCAGATCGACGCTCCGGGAACGGTGACTCCGGGCGAGTCCTTCCTCATCACTGCGTGGGTTCGTTCGCCGGTAGGGCAAGACATCTCGTTCGAATTACTGCGCGGCAGCGAGCGGATTGCGGCGGGTGTCAGATCGATGCCTTCGGGACTGGGCCGGGTCAGCTTTCGCGATCAAGCGCGAGAGCCGGGCACTTATATCTACACCCTGAGAGTAGCCGGCAGCGGTGAAGACCCGGTTCCCGAGAACAACACCGCGAAGATACTGATCGGCATTCAAGGTCCCCGGCCGATCCTCTGTGTCACTTCATCTCCGAGCTCCGGGTTGGTTCGGTTGCTTCAAGCGGGCGGCTTGAACGTCAAGGCGCAACTGCCGGCTCAGACGCGCGGGTCGCTTGAAGAACTCTCGAAGTTCTCGAGCGTGCTGATAGAGAACGTGCCCGCTGAAAAGATCGGCGCCCCCGGCATGGAGAATCTGGCTGCGTGGGTGAAGGAGACCGGTTCGGGATTCATGATGACTGGCGGCAAGAACGCCTACGGTCCAGGCGGCTACTTTCGCTCGCAGCTCGAACCGATCATGCCGGTCTCGATGGAGCTTCGCCAGGAGCACCGCAAGCTTGCGCTTGCAATCGTAGTGGCGATGGACCGCTCCGGGAGCATGGCGGCCGCGGCGGGCGGCGGCAAGACCAAGATGGACCTGGCCAACATCGCGGCGGTGCAGGTGCTCGATCTGCTTTCGCCGATGGATGAGTTTGGGGTCATCGCGGTAGACAGCTCGCCTCATACGATCGTCGATCTCGCTCCGGTGAATGATGCCGCGGGGACGCGATCGCAGATTCTGCGGATCGCTTCGGAGGGAGGCGGCATCTTCATCTACGAAGCCCTGGCTGGCTCGGCTCAAATGCTGGTCGGCGCGAAAGCGGGAACACGACACATCATCCTCCTGGCCGATGCGGCCGATTCGGAAGAGGAGGGAAAGTATAAAGAGTTGATAGAGAAGTGCCAGCAGGCCGGGATCACGATCAGTGTGGTGGGACTGGGGAAGGAGACCGACAAGGATGCCGAATTGCTTCGCGACATCGCGCGGCGGGGCGGGGGCCGGATCTTCTTTACCGACAACCCCGAAGAGCTGCCTCGCCTGTTTGCCCAGGACACCTTCGTCGTCGCGCGCAGCACCTTTCTCGATGAGCCGACTCCTATTCAGCTCACCGGCGGATTTGTGAGCTTGACTGGCAAGCGCTTCGACGCGCCGCCCCCGATCGGCGGCTATAACCTGTGCTACTTACGTCCAGAGGCGAACCTTGGGGCGGTGACGGTCGATGAGTACAAGGCTCCCGTCGTCGCGTCATGGCAAGCCGGCGCCGGCCGCGTGCTCTGTTACACCGGTGAAGCAGATGGAGCCTATGCCGGATCGATGGCGAAGTGGAAAGACGTGGGCGAGCTGTTCACCAGCATGGCGCGATGGACGGCCGGCGATGCGAACACGTTGCCAGGCAATCTGATGGTGACTCAGGAAGTGAAGAACGGCATTGGAGTGGTCCAACTTCATCTGGATCCTGAAAGAGAAGCGGATCCCTTCTCGGACTTGCCCAGGGTGACTACGCTGCACGGGATCGCCGGCTCGAAGCCGGAGGTGGAGCGATCGACAATGCGATGGACCTCAGCAGACACACTTGAGGCCGAGGTTCCGTTGCGTGGGAGTGAGACGGCTCTTTCGACAGTCGACGTCTCCGGAGTTGGACGACTCTCGCTTGCGCCCGTCTGTTTACCTTACTCGCCCGAGTTCAAACCGGCGGAAGCCGACGAAGGAGTTCTGGCGATGGAACGAGTGGCGCAAGCAACCGGCGGAAGGGAACGGGTGGACCTGTCGGGCATCTGGAAAGAGCTGCCGAAACAACCTCGATTGATTGATCTGACTCCGTTGTTGCTGGGCATCGCGATTTTGCTTTTGTTGTTGGAGGTGCTGGAGCGACGCACCGGTATGGTGTCGCGGCGGCGAGTGGCCTTGCGAAGAGACCGCGAAGAGTCTCGCCGAGTCGCCCCTGTTCTTCCAAAGCGCGCACGCCGCCGAATCACAACGCCGGCAGTGAAGGCGACTGTCAACCAACAACAATCCACAGCGCGGGAGCCTTCTGCTCCCGATACTTCTGATCCATCGCCAAAAGAGGAG
>JBGPFL010000164.1:0-8175 GCA_041483295.1 Blastocatellia bacterium
CATCGTCTATCTGGAATGATCCCCTGCCACAGCCATAGCGGGTAAACAGCCTACGACAAATCCGCACAACAACCTCATCCACTCGCCGATCAAGCGCGCTTGATCCTGTACACGCTCCGTTGCCCGCCTCTTAGCCTCAGGTTCGAGGTTGTCTCCAGTTCCGTGCGACATCGCCGGCGATCCGATAACGGGCCAGCCCCGGAAGGCGACGACGCCGCGGTTCAAAAAAACTTTCGAGATCAATGGTGTTCAGAGCGACTTCCGAGTGCGGTTCCTCTCGGCGCAAGCCTGCGAGCTGCCCCCGACGGCCCAGCCAAAGCGTCAGGAATCGCGAGGGAACTCACAGTTCGGATTCGGGATCAGGGGATGAGAATAGGATCGGTTCGCTCGCAGCATCCGGCTCTCCACGATCCCGAATCCGTGATACCAGTTCGCGCATGCTTGTCCCTTACTAAATGAGCGTCCTGTTTAACTGAAGCCCTCCCTCATTTCGTATTTCCTCCGTCGTCCCTCCTCTTCGCGTTAACAGAATTGCTCGACGCTGAATGCCGGGCTTACAATCCGACTACGAATCGGCGCGCATGTGGTGTTGATTGGAACAAGTGAGCGGGGCAGCAGAGCTGCTCCGAAGGAGTGCATCTGGCCGAGGGATCGTCCTGCCAATGCTCCATTGCCTCAGAAAGAAGACAGGAGACACGATGAACCGAACCGACCGCTTGCTCGCGCTGGTGCTGAAACTCCAGGGCAATGGCAGACAACGCGCCGAAGACCTGGCCGCCTCCTTTGAGACGAGCAAGCGCACGATCTATCGCGACATCCAGGCCCTGTCCGAGGCGGGCGTTCCGGTAGTCTCACTGCCGGGCCAGGGCTACTCGCTGATGGAGGGGTACTTCTTGCCGCCGCTGAGCTTCACGACCGATGAAGCGACTATGCTGCTGTTGGGCGCCGACTTCGTAGCCAAGAGCTTCGACGCACAGTATCGTGGGGCCGCTCATTCGGCCGGCGCGAAAATCGAAGCCGTCTTGCCCGAGAAGCTGCGTGACGAGGTGCGTTACCTTCAAGACAGCATCTGCTTCGTCCCGATCAACGAGCCCGATCGGCCCGGAGAGGCCGAGATGCTTCAACAAGTGCGCCGCGCGATTATCGCGCGTAAGACCACGCGCTTCCGCTATCACACGCGATTCACTGAGGATGGAAAGGGCAAGCAGCGCGTGCGCGAGGCGAACCCATACGGAATGCTCAATGCAGGCGGGACCTGGTACATGGCGGCCCACTGCCATCTGCGCCGCGACACTCGGATATTCCGCCTCGATCGCGTAGCCGATCTCTCCATACTCGATAAGACATTCGAAAGACCGCCGGGCTTCAAGATGTCGGAACCCGAGTATCCAGATCAAAGGAACATCTTGGTTCGGGCCCTGTTCGACAAGGAGATTGCGCCCTGGGTGCGTGAGGCCCGCTCTTACTTCGTGGTTGAGATGGAGGACAAGCCCGAAGGATTACTGGTCATGCTGAGGGTTCGAATGGAGAGCGAGATCGTGCAGTGGCTGCTCGGTTGGGGAGGTAACGTGCGGGTGCTCGAGCCCGATTCCCTCCGTCGCCGCCTGGCAGAGGAAGGCCTGAGAATAGTCGAGAATAATAGAAAGACTTAAAGCTGCTGACATAACGTTGTCACTCGAATCGTGTAGACTGCCTGCGCAAGGCTGATAAGGCCGTGAACCAATTTACGACAGGAGAGACTATGAACAAACAGACACTACTCGGGAGCCGCGAATACTTCGACCTGGTGCATGACGTGACCCTGCGAGCAATCGGGACCTTCACTGATGAGGACCTGAACTATCGTCCGCGGCCTGAGACCCGGACGGTGCGAGATTTGATCCTTCATATTTACGGCATGGAGAAGGCGTTGGCGCGGGGGGCGCGCGATGGCCGACTCACGGAGGAAGCCCTGGGCGCTTCTGTGCCGGAACAAGAAGGCGCGGCAAGCACTCTGGCAAACATAACCAGTATCGCGAAAGCCCAGGAGTTCGCCCGCGACTGCCACCAGGCGGCGAGCGAGGCTCTGGCTGCGATGTCGGAGGAGGACCTCGGACGTGTTGTCGAGTCGCCGTTTGGAAGTTTCCCGGCATGGCAGTATTTCCAGTTTGCCTACGACGAGCACTGGCACCATCGGGGCCAGCTCTACACATACCTGAGGCTCCTTGGGAAAGAACCGCCAATGCTCTACAGCTATCCGCACTAGCGCGCTGATGCGGGAAAGCAGGGGACGGCAGGCGCGTTGACCGCTGCTGATCCCCTGCTAACAATCGTCCGGTTCGGGGAAATGCGGTCAGTTCGGTGGCGCGCTATCACCGAACAACTCCGGTAGACAGCGCTGAAGGATTTCATGCACGCGCGACATGGTTATGCCGTTTGCTTGCTCGAGGGCTAACGGATGATCGGCAGCATCGAGATAGACGACGGGCCTGTCCTGGTGCCCCCGGAGCTTGACCGTCGCCCCGAGGTGCCGTGTACTTGGATATCCCGGGACTTCGCTTTCGAGGTGCGCGCCATACACAGGCGGCGTATCAGCGTCCCAGCCATATGAGTGGTAGGTTCTGAAGGCCTCCTCGTCGACGCGAACCCATACCCCGAGTCGGAAGATCTCCTCTCCACCAGCAGGTATCGGGAGGAAGGCGCGGATCAGAAACACCGATCCGTCGATCACGCACAGGTCAGCATTCGTGTCCGCGTCCATCCACACTCTTTCACCTCGTTCCTCTTCCGGCACTTCGAAGAACAATTGGGGTCTTTGAAACGCGACGTCCATGAGCAGTTCGCCGTGGGCCTTCCCGCAAATGTCGCATCTCCAACTTTCCATGATTGCACCCGGCTTCGAGGCGCCGAACAATACCATCGCGTTTCCGCATCAAGAAGAGAGGCCAGTTCGAATGTGCCTCCCCTGTCGGCGGCATTTATTTGCGCCGCGCGGCCGCCTTCTCGAGCAACTGCTTTACCGCATCGAAGCCGAGCTGCCTGGGATCGTCGCTCCGAAGCTGCAAACTCAGATAGCCGCCCTTCTCCAGAAAGCAAGTCGCAATGGGGAGGTTTGTCCCATTTATGTCAATGTGGTCAGTGAAACAACCCACGGAGCCGAAATTCTTCACCTCGGATCCTCGCTTTTCCAGTACGGACTTCATCGCGGCGAGTCGCTGCTCAACCGTGAGAACGACTGGCCCCGGCGGCTTGCTCATCAAGTCCGCCCCGTGCAGGCGGTCTGGAATATCGGCCGCGCATACTGAGACCGTCGCAGTCTCCGACCCACGTATGGAGGTCGCCTTCCCGCCGAAGTGCCCTTCCAGTTCAGCGACCGGCAGGAGTCCGCATGCTTTCGAGGACGAAGTCGACTGTCCATGCGAGGGTCCGGCCCACGCCAGAAATGTTAGCCCGAGAGCGAGTGTGGTGATGCTCGATGCGAGCCGCATACTAGTCTCCTTTGTGCGGCTGCGATCATCCGATATGGCGGACCTCGTCGATCCTCAAATCCTGGAGCCCTTAATAGACCTCGCTATTCTCGGCGCAGAAAGACGCTCTGACCAATGCTTACTTCGCCTGTCCGGATGACCGTGCCATAAACACCTGCATTATTCCCATTCAGGCGCACTGCCGCTTTCATCACCCGCGCATCGGCTTCGGCCGTTTCCGGATCGAGATTGATCATAACGCACCTCTTATCCCGAATCGTGACGCTCAGAGCCGGGCCCTCGAATTCAGTTCCGAATGCCAGGCTCGAGCCGATCCAACTGTCCTCACCGAATGGCGCGCCGTTGAAAGTCTCGACGACGATGTTAGGCCGAAAGCGGCGGATATCAAGTGGTCGACCCGACTCGAGTTCGACCTGCCGAACGGTTGCAAGGCTGATGACGGAAATGGAAGCCTCGTCGAACATTCCTGCGTCAAGGTACATCAATTGCACCTCCGCCCCGTGCTTTTGAGAGAGTTCTTCCTGCAACTCCTCGCCATCCAAGTCGAGTTGCTCACCGTCCGGTGTACGGATGTGCGCCGGCATCTGATTGTGGGCTTCAGCCTGACCGACAGGCTCGTAAAGGATCAACTCAGGGAGTCGACTTGCAGTTAGCCATGGGAACCCGCTTCGATCCGCCGTTCGTCGAAATGCGAAGCGTCTGTCACCATCAAGCCCGTGCCACCCCAGGTTGGCGCTGTTCAGGCTTACGCCGGCCATCGATTTTACCGGATAACGAAAGACGCCGGTGATTCGCCCAATCTCCATGTTCAATATCGTTTCTCGTTTCCCGTTTTGCGTTTGACGTCGCGACTATTGTAGCGTGTATCCTCGCGGGCCCGGGTACTCGGACCCAAGCACCTCGGCGTCTCCATCGCAGAGAATCTCGACAAGCGCTTCGTGGAAGTAGTCGCGATCCGCCGCGGGCCAATCAACGTGCTTCTCGTAAAGCTTGCGCGCGCGCTCAAGCTCCTCCCGAAGGTGATGATACAAGTCGTTGCTTTGGCGGCCATCGGCCACGAGCACCTCGTTGTTGAGCTTTATCTCAGACATAAGCCGCCCCGAGAAGCGCTGCGCCTCACGTCGCAGGCGATCCGCTCTTCCATGAGGGTCCTGGTTTTCACGACGCCGCCGGAGTCGAACATAAATCACGATAGCACTGAAGAGTCCGACGACGATAAGTCCAATAACAATTAACTTGCTCATTCACCTTGAATGCGGTCGAAAGGTAGTTCACAAACCGCTACTCAATTTCCAGCAAGAGATTCTTTCTACAGGTCGGCTCTTATCCGTCGCTGTACTGGGCGGTTGTTACGTTTGCCTCCTTGCGAGTGCTGGAACTTCCTCAACTGATCGATAGATATCTTGACTGGGTCTGCAAGCACGAGCCACACAACGGGCTCTGTGCAACAAGGTACGGTCAACGAGCCGGCATACTTGTAGTACCTCCGATTAGCCGGCAGCAGGTTTGCAGCGTTAATCTCCGGACCCGTGCCGCCATGCTCTGAATCAGGCGGAGGCAGGTTGTCTACTATCGGCTTGAACGCGGGATTAGCCGCGCCCTGGGCTTTGAACAGGACTCCAATAACAGCGGTATTTCGCCCATCGGGCGTTTTGTGAACCAGATGCATTTCCATGACATATCCGGCATTCGAAATCCTGTGTTCGCCCGGCAGGTGAAAGTGAAATTGCTTCAGATCATAAGTTGTGCCGGCATAGCTGATCGAGCTTCCCGGGTCATAGTTGACCTGTGGAGCATAGTGCTCGCGATTCACCGTCAGTTTACTGGAGCCGTACGCAAGGCCGATGGCAGGGAGGTTCCTGGGCGTCGAGTTGACGATGTCTACTGGAGATTGATGCTTGCTACCACAGTCGTGAGGAAAGAGCTTTGCCCAATGGCTTGGCCCATCGGGCCCATAATAACTCCACTCTTTGCATTCGCTAGCGGCCGTCGCCGGGTGCGCATCCTGAGATCTCGCCTGCTGCAAAGTAGGCCTGAAAGCGATGGAGAATACAGCAAAGACGACCAAGAGAATAACTGGAAGTCGCTTCATTGTCTTTCTCCTTTGGTATCTCCAGCCGAAGCCTACCCCGTAAGAGAGCAGGCTTCGGAGCGGTTCCAGTTGAGCCTTCTCTCTTTTTGGCGCGAACCAGCTTTTTCAAGTTTCATACGAGAGCCAGGATTGGAATCGCGTCTCCTTAAGGGAAGGTCGGAGTCGCGAACAGCGTTACCCCATCTCTTCGCCACGTACGAAGCGGCTCAATGCATCGCACCCAATAGCACAAGCAAAAACAAGATCGTCCATACTGCACTGACGAGTATGCCGGCCCCACAAAATATCATCCCTACTATCGCTCGGTTTCTGGTAGTCTGCCAGTCTGGGTCACCTTTCCCTTCCTTTGACAATAGGCTGAGTATGTCCCCGCCTTTCCATCCCACTCCAGCAGCTAACACAACAGAACCAAGCATCCTCAAGGGCGAAAATACTATCCCAGCTATTGAGACAATTACGACTGCTAGTCCCAGCACCCGATAATAACGAGTCTTTCCAAATCCTAACACTGCAAGGCCTACTCCTATGGCGAGCGCAGGTAGAAACAAGGTTAGTATTGAGCAAACCAATGCGGCCATACCGAATGTTCGCACGAACTGAGCATCATTAACGGCATCGTTGAAAGCAGGTGAAATATGGTAGGCGCTCGATGAGGGGGGCGTTCGATCGCTGAGGTTCAAGCTCATGATTATTTCCTTTCGACCAGACTATATGGAGCAAGCATTTGATACAGCGGCTCGTACTTTCTGTCAATCCGATCAAGCGATTCACCTCCGGCGTCGCTTTGCTCATCAGCGGTCGGCAACGGCTCTTACCCAGCAGCAAAAGGGAATTCGGTCCCAGACGATCCGGTCGTCGCGTGAAGACAGGTCGCTTATCCTGCTTTTCTTGATGGAGAAGTCAATAGGTGTGCCTGCGGATCAGGTTGAATAAGTTGCTCACCGCGTCAGGCCTCGCTTACAATCCTCTGACTATTCAAAAGCGCGAGGAGCCCTCAATGGCAGATGATGACGGGTCGCAGCCCTGGGAAATCCCGGGCTTCCTGGAAGCACACAGCACAGGACTGACGATAGATGGAGTTGACGCGGTCGGACTTGTTGAAGAGCACGGGTCGCCGCTCTACGTGTTCTCTGAGAAACGCATCGCCGACAATACTCGCAACCTTCGCCGCGCGGTCGAATCGGTCTTCCCTCGAATCAAACTCTGCTACGCCTCGAAGGCCAATTCCAACATGGCCGTCCTTGCAACCGTTCGTCGCGCCGGGGGTGATATCGAGGTCAACTCCGGCGGCGAGCTCTTCAAAGCCAAGACGCTGGGATTCAAACCCGATCAGATCACCTTCAACGGTGTTTCCAAGACCGACCAGGAGCTCCGCGATGCAATCGAGTACGGGATACTGGCGATAAACGTCGACTCGCTCTATGAGCTCGATCAGGCAGCGCGAGTGGCCCGCGCGATCGGCAAGCGCGCGAACGTGGCGATTCGGATCGTCCCGGAGATCGTCACCCGCTCGCACATCGGACTTCAGACGGGACTGCTCTCTTCGAAGTTCGGGCTGTCGCCGTCACAAATTGAGGAGTCGTTCCGGCGCGCGCTGGCTGCCTCGGACGCGATTAACCTGACCGGTGTTCACATTCACCTGGGCTCGCAGACTCCCGACCCGCACCCCTTCGCCCGAGCGTTCGCTGAAATGTGGTCCTTTCTGGTCGGCCTGTATAGGAAGACCGGGCATCGCCTCACCCACATCAACCTAGGCGGCGGGCTGCCGGTCAACTATCTGCCCGACACTCCGATGGCTGGTCAGATCGACGCCGGGGAGCGAGCGATGCTCTCGGCTCACCTTGACCCGAACAAAGTGCTCAAGGAAGCGCTGGCTGAAGCTGTCGTGAAAGACGAAGCCGGATTGCTTGCGGGATTGACGATTGTGCTCGAACCGGGCCGTCGTATCGTCGGAGATACCGGTCTGCTGCTCACTCGCGTGTGCAACATCAAAGACAGGCCGGAGACCGGCGACATGTGGCTTTTGACAGACGCCGGCTATTCGCTGATGATTTCGCTCAGCACCTACAAGTGGTACTACCACCTGATATCGGCCTCCCGCGCCCGGGAGCCTCACTCGACGCCATACAAGGTCGCCGGCCCGCTCTGCGACTCGGGAGACGTCTACTTCGACATGGAGCATGGCACGCGCTTGCCTAACTACAGACTGCTGCCTGAGGGGACAGCGCCAGGCGATGTGTTGGCGTTGTTGAACACGGGGGCCTACGCGCTCGACCAATCCTCGCAGTACAACGGGCGTCCAAGGCCGGCGGTGGTGATGGTCAGAGAGTCGGGTGAAGTCTCAGTCGTGCGCCGCCCGGAGACGTATGAGGACCTCTTTTCGCTGGACCAGTGGTGAGGGGCGGCTAAATGCTCTCGTCCGCGCTGAGCGTATCAACCGAAGTGGTTGAGGTTGATTGACGTGGTACGCATAGTAGGTAGATAGAGCTTGATCATTCGCAGGGCTTGTTGGGCGCTGGCCGTTCGGATGCACCGCTCACCGTAAGCAGAATAGAGGTTGGGAAGAGGGACTTGTCCCCGCGTGACTCCAGGTCTAGGCTCAGTGCAAGCGGGGAC
>JBGPFL010000165.1:0-8169 GCA_041483295.1 Blastocatellia bacterium
CTTCCGCTCGCCGCGCTGGGGGTTATGACAGCGGGCACGGCTCGGCGTCAGAACTTGCTTAAGAGGCGCAGGATCGAGACCAGGCAGGAAGCGGGCAGAGCTCCAACCGGCTCGATAGACCTGGAGAAAGTCAAAGCCGAAGGGCCCACTTACCCGCATCCGGTCATTGACCCGGTTCTTTGCATCGGCTGCCACGCCTGCGTCGAGGCGTGTCCGCACGACGTGCTCACGATAGTCAGCGGAATCGCAACCCCAGCCGCGCTCGACCAGTGCATGGAGGATACAAGCTGCCAGGTCGAATGCCCCACCAGTCCCAAAGCCTGCATAGTCGTGAACACGACTAAGGTGATTCCCCCGCGGAAGGTGCCCGCTCGCGATCAGCGGCTGATGACTAACATCGAAGGCGTCTTCATGATCGGCGACGTATCAGGGGTGCCGCTTATCAAGAACGCGGTGAATGAAGGCGCGCAGGTTGTCGATTACATCATGCAGGACCTTCAAAGCCAGGGGGCGAGTCCGGGCGCTCAGTATGACGTCGCGATCGTAGGCGCCGGTCCAGCCGGACTCTCTGCCGCGGTCATCGCCAGGCAACGAGGGCTCAGCTATGTTGCGATCGAGCAGGACAAGGTGGTGAGCACAATTCAGAACTACCCGGCCGGCAAGTATGTCTTCTTCAAACCCGACACCCTCGAATCTAAAGGCGGAGTTCCGATGGCCGGTCCCGGGGAGAAGCGAGAACAGCTGCTGGAGTCGTGGCTTCGCACAATGGCTTCGAGTGGAGTTGAGGTCCAGGAGGAAGAGAGCTGCACGGCAGTGAAGCGCGAGGATGGCTTGTTCTCCGTTACAACAGAGAAGGGAAAGCTCAAGCAGAAGTCGAGCTATCGGGTGCGCCGCGTGATACTGGCCATCGGCAACCGCGGCACGCCAATGAAACTGCGCGTGCCGGGCGAGGAACTGAAACTCCTCGTTCAACCTGATCCCGCGCCCGCCAAACACTGTCCGAAATGCGGAACGGCGCGGCAAGAATTGCAGGCACTGTGCCCGAAATGCCAGACGCCGCTTCCGATCAAGACTGTAGCGCCTTACGAAGACGCAAAGGTCAAATATAAGCTCACCGACCCGGACGACTATGTGGGCAAGAAGTGTATTGTCGTCGGTGCGGGCAACTCCGCCATCGAGGCGGCAGTGGATCTGGCGGGCTTCAAGCGTGATGGTGATTCGATTACCTTCACTCGCACCAACGATGTGACTCTCGTGATCCGCAGCGACTTCAAGAGCGACTTAAAGCTTGGCAACAAAATGAACGTCTATGATTGCATGGATGCCGGAAAAATCGAGGTCTGCTTCCGGACGGAGATCAAGGAGATTACAGAGCGCGACGTAGTCCTCATGGACGTGCGAACAAAGGCAGAGAAGCCCCGCCTTCGGAACGACTATGTTTTTGCGATGATCGGCGGCGAGAGGCCGACAAAGTTCCTCGAGAATATCGGGATCAAGATTGGGTGATTTGTCCGTTGTCCGTTGTCCGTTGTCAGTTACCCTGTTGCTGATGGCAACCGACGAACGACGACGGACCACTGACAACGGACAACGGACAAATGACAAGTGACAAATGACAAATGCCTGTACTACTATCATTGCCATCTTAAGGCAGAGGATTACACATGACTGCAACAACGAAGCCTGAACTGGCGAAGATTGGAATGGTTGGACTGGCCGTGATGGGTGAGAACCTCGCGCTCAACATTGCGCGCAACGGGTTTACCATCGCGGTCTTCAACCGCGACACCACGAAGGTTGACCGCTTCGTCGAGCGGGCCGAGGGCAAAAACGTCATCGGCGCTCATTCCATCAAGGAATTCGTCGACTCGCTGGAGAAGCCCCGAAAAATGATCCTCCTGGTCAAGGCCGGCACGCCCGTAGATGACGTCATCTCGCAACTCAAGCCGCACCTCGATAAGGGCGATATCATCATCGACGGCGGCAACTCTTTCTTCAAAGACACGCAGCGGCGTGAAAGAGAATTGAAGAGTGAAGGAATCCGTTTTATCGGATCCGGAGTGTCGGGAGGCGAGTCCGGAGCGCTCTGGGGACCCTCGTTGATGCCCGGCGGCGACCGCGAAGCTTACGAAGAGATAAGACCCATCTGGGAAGCGATTGCAGCCAAGGTGGACGACGGCCCGTGCGTCACCTACGTAGGTCCTGATGGCGCCGGCCATTTCGTCAAGATGGTCCATAACGGTATCGAGTACGGCGACATGCAATTGATCGCCGAGGCCTACGACATTCTGCGCCGAGCGTTGGGGCTCGACGCCAAAGAACTCGCCGACGTCTTCGAACGCTGGAACCAGGGAACTCTTCAATCCTTCCTGATCGAGATCACCGCCAAGATTTTCAAGGTCATCGACCCGGACACCGGGCGGCCGCTTGTCGATCTGATTCTCGATGAGGCCGGGCAGAAGGGCACAGGCAAGTGGACCTCGCAGGTGGCGCTCGACATGGGCGTCGTGATACCGACAATCCAGGCTGCGGTTGATACGCGTGTGTTGTCCGCCCTCAAGTCTGAGCGTGTTGAAGCAAGCAAACAACTCCTCGGACCGCCTCCCACAGGCGTTGCGATCGATAAAGCGTCGATGATCGACGCGGTTCACGACGCGCTCTATGCCAGCAAGATCTGCTCGTATGCTCAAGGGATGAACCTGATTCGAGCGGGCTCGGCGGAGTACAACTGGAACGTCGATCTGGGAGAAATGAGTCGAATCTGGAAGGGCGGCTGCATCATCCGCGCTCAGTTCCTGGATAAGATCAAACAGGCGTATAAGCGGCGCGCCGACTTGCCGAATCTGCTGCTCGACCCTGACTTCAAAGGGTGGGTGCTTGAAGCTCAACCTCGCTGGCGACAGGTTGTCACCACAGCGCAGTCGTTGGGCATTCCGGTCGCGGCAATGTCGGCAAGCCTGGCCTACTTCGACGCATATCGAACGGCTAATCTGCCGTTGAATCTGACGCAGGCTCAACGCGACTTCTTCGGGTCGCACACCTATAAGCGAATTGATCGGCCCGAAGCCGGCGCCATCCACACCGAGTGGGAGAGTTCGTAGCGGCCCTCCCCGCGGCGTTCGAGCGTTTGCGTGCTGCACCTTACAGAAGTCTGAAGCTACGAGAAGAGCCACCGGCCAGAGACGCTGAGAACATATTGATCGGAAATCGCAGTAAACCCGGTCTGTCGTCAATTCAGGTGGCCGGATCTCTCTCTCGGCAGCGTTTCTTCACCACCCTGTCGGCGCACCGCGATCCCGCGCTGCCCCAGGGTGGCAAACGAGTAGGTAGAAAATGGATCAATCACAAAACAACCCGCTTCGCCAGGGCACGAGGCTCGAGGCAACGGCCGAGCCCTGCGTAGTCGTGATCTTCGGCGCGTCGGGCGACCTCACCGGCCGCAAGCTCGTGCCGGCGCTCTATCGCCTGACCCAGGAGAGATTGATTCCGGCTGAATTCGGCATAGTAGGCTTTTCGCGCTCGCCGATGAGTCACGACGCATTCCGGGAAAAAATGAAGAACGCTGTAGAGACTTTCTCGGAAGCCAAGCGGGTCGACGAAGCAGTGTGGAAAAGCTTCGCTGAGGGAATCTTCTACACCAGCGGCGACATCAATGATCCGGAGGCCTATCGCCGGATGAGCGAATTGCTGGATCAGATCGACCGCGAACGGGGTACGTGCGGAAATCGCATCTATTACCTCTCGGTCATGCCGACGCTATACGGCGAAGCGATACGCCAGCTAAAGAAGGCCGATCTTGCTCAGCCGAAGAGCGGCGCGTGGACTCGCATAGTTATCGAAAAGCCTTTCGGCCACGACCTGGCCTCGGCGATAGAACTGAACCAGCAAGTCGCTGCGGTCTTCAACGAAGACCAGGTCTACCGCATCGACCACTATCTCGGAAAGGAGACCGTCCAAAACCTGTTGGTCTTTCGGTTCGCCAATGGGATCTTCGAACCGATCTGGAACAGGCAGTATATTGATCACGTGCAGCTTACCAACGCCGAAGCTATCGGACTCGAAGGGCGCGGAGCTTACTACGACACGGCCGGTGTCTTGCGCGACATGATTCAGAACCACGTCTTTCAAGTGCTGTCGCTTGTGGCGATGGAGCCGCCGGTCAGTCCGGCGGCAAACGCGGTGCGCGACGAGAAGATAAAAGCAATGCAGGCCGTCCGCGCAATTCCCGTAGATCGCGTTGACGAGTTCGCGGTGCGGGGCCAGTACGGCCCAGGCTCGGTTGCAGGCAAACACGTTCCGGGCTACAGAGAAGAGCCGAATGTGAATCCCGAATCGTCGACCGAGACCTACGCCGCATTGAAGCTCTATTTCGACAACTGGAGATGGGCCGGCGTGCCTTTCTACATTCGCTCGGGTAAGCGGCTCCCGAAGCGAGTCACTGAGATCGCTATTCAATTCAAGCAGGCGCCTCACCTGCTCTTCAGCAGTATTTCCCAACAGCAGCTCGAGCCCAACGTGCTGGTGATACGCATCCAGCCTGATGAAGGGATTACTCTTCGCATCGGCGCAAAGGTGCCCGGGCAGGTGACGCGCATTCGATGGGTCAACATGGATTTTCGCTACGGCGCGTCGTTCGGGGTCTCGTCGCCCGAAGCTTACGAGCGCCTGTTACTGGACTGCATGCTTGGCGATCCGAGTCTGTATGCGAGACGCGATATGACCGAGCGCGGCTGGGAGATCGTGATGCCCATACTCGAGGCCTGGCAGAAGTCGAAGGCGGACTTCCCGAACTATGAAGCTGGAACCTGGGGCCCCAAGAGCGCCGATGAATTGATCGAATCCGAGGGACGTAGCTGGCGCAGGCCCTGAGACGATTGCGGATTGCGGATTGCGGATTGCGGATTAGGTAATGAGACGATTGCGGAGTGGGGATTGCGGAATGCGGATTGGGGATTGCGGATTAGGGATTGCGGAAATGGGGATTGTGGATTGAATTAGGGGAGGCGAGATGGATGCCGGGGATATGAAAAAGCGAACGAGGGCCTTCGCCCTCGCGGTAATTCGCCTGGTAGAAGGGTTGCCAAGGACTAAAGCGGCCGACGTAATTGGGCGCCAGCTATTGAGAAGCGGCACCTCGGTCGGAGCAAACTACCGGGCATCTTGCAGAGCAAAGTCTCAAGCGTATTTTGTTGCTAAGATGGGGATTGTCGAGGAGGAATCTGATGAAAGCAGCTACTGGATGGAACTGCTGGTCGAAGCTGGTCTGGTCCAGCCTAGTGCTGTAGCCGAGCTGCTCGACGAAGCCAACCAGATCACCTCCATAGTGGTCTCCTCGATCAAGACCGCGAGAGGAGGGGCGCGATGAATGACGAATCCGCAATCCAGAATCCGCAATCCGCAATCTCCATAATGGTCTCTTCGATCAAGACCGCGAGAGGAGGCACGAGATGAATGACGAATCCACAATCCGCAATCCGCATTCCGCAATCCGCAATCCGCAGGGCGCAATCGACGTAGGAGCAATTGAGCAGGAACTGACGTCGCTGTGGAAGCAGGCCGGAGAAGAGGACGGCGGAGTGATCCGAGCGTGCTTGTTGAACCTGCTTATCTACGTGCCCGGGACTGATGTGTCAAGAGAGGTTGACGACATCATAGCCGATATTACCGCCGCCCATCCCAGCCGCGCGATCCTGATGATTGCGGATCGCGAAGCTGCCGAGGCGTACCTGGACGCACAGGTGACTTCTCGATGCACGCTGCCTACGGCGGAATCGAAGCAGGTCTGCTGCGAACAGGTCACGCTTCGCGCCGGCCGCGAACAGGTCAATGAAGTTCCCAGCGCGGTCGTGCCGCTGCTGTTGTCGGACCTTTCGGTGTACCTGTGGTGGCGCGCCGTGCCGCGACTGGGAGATCGCGTATTCAAACGTCTGGTCGATGCTTCCGACCGTGTGATCATAGATTCGGCGTACTTCGCCTCGCCGCACGGGGACCTGCTGAGCCTTGCGACTATAATGCGCGAGAGCCCACGTTGGGCTGCCTTCAGCGATCTGAATTGGGGGCGACTGGGGGCGTGGCGTGGATTGCTGGCTGGATTCTACGACGTGCCGCAGTACAGGCAGTCTCTCGATCAACTCGATACGGTTGTGGTCGAGTATGGCCCTCCGGCGGCGGACCACATGGCGATTGCGCCCAGAGCGTTGCTGCTGGGAGGCTGGCTAGCGAGCCGGTTTGGCTGGAAGGTTATTCCGGGCGGCACGACTCGAGAGAGCGCATCGACGCTGTTCGAATTTGAAACCAACGGACGCAAAGTTACAATAGCGTTCGCGCTCACACAGAGCGAAGCAATTGAAGCCGGGCGCCTCGGGCGTGTGACCCTGGCGAGCGCGGACTCGGCCACTTTTGAGGTCAAGAGAAGTGACGACGGAAGCCGCATCGAGACCGAAGTCCGGTTGGGTGAAGAGAGGAAATTGCAGCGCGTCCTGAGTTATGAAAACCTGGGCGAGGCGGCGCTGGTCGGCATAGAACTCGAGATACTGGGTCACGACGGGGCCTATGAAGAAGCTATCCTGGCAGCGGGAGAGATGGTGGTTGCGCTGGCCCGTGCCTGAGACGCTTTACGTTTCTCGTTTCTCGTTTCGCGTTTGAAAATACGTTCTCTGAGTTCTCTCATCGTTCTTAACGAGAAACGAGAAACGAGAAACGAGAAACGTAAGACTAGCAGGATGAACCACGGGAGGGGTGAAGTTTGAGAGTGAAGCTTCTGCCAAGCAGAGCAGGTTCCGATTCGCAGCTTCAGGCGCTGACTACTTTCCTGGTCAACGACCGGGTGGCAGTCGACGGCGGAAGCATAGGGTTTGCGTTGGCGCCCGAGGAGATGCGGGCCTTCCGTCACATAGTCGTGACTCACGCGCACAGCGATCACACGGCGTCGCTCCCAATCTTCGTCGCCGAGGTCTACCCGGAGCTTGATAGTCCGGTCATTATCTACGGGCTGCCTGAAGTCGTCGCGGCCCTGCGCGAGTTTGTTTTCAACGATCAGATCTGGCCCAACTTCGAGAAGATACCGCTTGGAAACGGCGCGGGTCCCTCACTCGAGTTCAGAACCCTGGAGACGCGGATCATAACCGAGATCTGTGGCCTGAAGATTACACCGATACCGGTGAATCACGTAGTTCCGACCGCGGGTCTGATCGTACGCGACGGAGGCGCTAGCGTCGTCTTCACGTCGGACACTTATATCACGGATGAGATTTGGGAGGCGGCCCGCGAGGTGGAAGGGCTCAGGGCGATCTTCGTCGACGTCTCCTATCCCAACGAGATGGAGGATCTGGCGGCCGCGTCGAAGCACCTGACCCCCCAGTCTCTCGCGGCGGATCTGAAGAAGCTCGGACAAGATGTCGAGATATTCGCGGTGCACATCAAGCCGAGCCACCGCGACCTGGTCCTCAGCCAGCTCAGCGAGCTCTCTAGTCCGCCGGTCCGCGTCGCTGAGATCGGACGGGTCTATGAATGGTAAAACCTCGTTTTACGTTTCTCGTTTCTCGTTTAAGAACGATCCGAAACGATAGCCCCTAACGAGAAACGAGAAACGAGAAACGAGCAACGTATCTTTATGCCGCCAAAGCTTCGCATCGCAAATGAAATCACCGGCCAGAAATCCGAGCTCGAGTTGGTTCTGGACGAGATTCGAATAGGGCGTGCTGCCGGACGCAACGACGTGGTGCTCAACGATGAGCGAGTCTCACGCCAGCACGCTACGATTCGACGATCGGATCATGCCTACGTGCTCAATGACCTGGATAGCGCCAACGGCACATTCGTCAATGGCCTGAGGATCAACGAGCGGGTGCTTTCGAACCACGACACGATCTCGATCGGCAACTTCGCGCTCGTGTATGAAGAGCAGGAGACGCTGCCTTCGATTTCGTTCGACAACGTTCAGATAGGCGCGGTCGTGTTGCGCGACCCTGAGCGGATCACACAGAGCACTCCAAAAGATACAGTATCGCCCGACAGCCCCAGCCAGCCGACGCTGGACGAAGAGGTCGTGACCCTGAGAAAGAAGGCCGAGACGTTGTCGCGCCTCTACGAGCTGAGCCGCGTGTTGACCTCGGTCTTTTCGCTGAAGGATATCTTTAAGAAAGTCAGCGAGATGATCTTCCGCACGAC
>JBGPFL010000166.1:0-8162 GCA_041483295.1 Blastocatellia bacterium
CTCGAACGTAGCATAGGACTTCGCGAAAGGCTGCCAATGAAAACGATCAGAATCGCAAACGGGCAGGGCTTCTGGGGCGACTCGCTCGAGGCTCCGGTTGAGCAAATACGTCGCGGGCCTATCGACTATCTTGGCCTCGACTACCTGGCCGAAGTAACAATGTCGATCATGCAGAAACAGCGGGCCCGCGACCCGCGCGCGGGCTACGCACACGACTTCGTTTCGATGATCGAACGCGTCCTGCCCGACCTGGTCGAGCGAAAGATCAAGGTTGTCGCAAACGCGGGTGGCGTCAACTGCGAATCCTGTCGGGATGCAGTCATAGAGGTTGCGCGCCGTTCGGGATTCGGTGGCAAGATCAAGATCGGAATCGTTACCGGCGACGACATAATGGATCGCCTCGAAGGGTTCATTGCACGCGGCCTCGAGTTGAAGAACCTGGACACAGGCAAACCGCTCGATTCGGTTCTTTCGCGGGTTCAAAGCGCTAACGTCTACTTCGGCGGGCGGCCTGTCGCCGATTGTTTGGCCCAGGGCGGGCAGGTCGTGATCTCAGGCCGAGTGACCGACACCGGACTCACGCTTGGCCCTATGATTCATGAATTCGGCTGGGCCGAAGATGATTGGGATCGGTTGGCAGCGGGAACTATCGCAGGGCACACCATCGAGTGCGGAGCGCAGTGCACCGGCGGCAATTGCCTGGTCGATTGGGAAACGATCCCGAACCCTGCCGACATCGGCTACCCGATTGTGGTCGCTCATCCGGATGGGACATTCTCCGTAACGAAACACGAGGGCACGGGCGGCCGGATCACCGTGGCGTCAATCAAGGAACAACTCCTCTACGAAATGGGTGACCCGCGCGAATACATCACTCCGGACTGCGTGGCGGATTTCACCTCTATCCAGCTCGAACAGGAAGGTCCGGATCTTGTGCGCTTCTCAAACATCAGAGGCCGTCCAATGACAGACATGTACAAGGTGAGCGTCAGCTACTCGGCCGGCTGGAAAGCTGTCGGCTCGCTGGTATATGCCTGGCCCGATGCATACAAGAAAGCCAAAGCGGCGGATGTCATTTTGAGAGAGAGACTCGACCGGCTCGGCTTGAAGTTCGATCACATCCTGACCGAGTTCGTCGGCGTAAACGCTTGTCACGGCCAGTCCGCGGGCGAACCTCCACCCGAGCTGGCAGAATTGGCGATGCGCATCGGAGTGCGATCGGAGAATAAACGGGCGGTCGAGCGATTCACCAGAGAGATCGCGCCGCTCGTTCTCAACGGTCCTCCGACGGTTACAGGATTTGGCAGCGGCCGGCCGAAAGTCGAAGAGATCATTGCCTACTGGCCCGCGCTCATTCCTAAGAGCGTAGTGACGCCGGTGGTTTCCGTTGTCGAGGCCTAGAACACAATGGCAAGAATCAAACTGGTTCACCTCGCACACGCGCGCTCGGGCGACAAAGGGGACACGGCCAACGTCGGCCTGATCGCTTACAAGCCCGAATGGTACCCGCTACTGGTCGAGCAGGTGACCGCCGAGCGAGTAAAGGAACACTTCAAGGGAATCTGCCTTGGCGAGGTCGAGCGGTTCGAGGTGCCTAACCTCGGCGCGCTCAACTTCTTGTTGCACGAAAGCCTGGATGGCGGGGGAACCTTGTCGCTGAAGACCGACGCGCAGGGTAAGACCTACAGCACGGCTCTGCTGCGGTTGGAGATCGAAGTCGATGATCGCATTGCGGCCGACCTGCTGGGCGGCCGGTCTCTGCGGTAGGCAGGGGCGAAGGGTCTCGCACAATTTCGGCGCAAAATCGGCTGGCAGGCTTTGGGAAGTGGCAAGCCTGAAAGATGGCGGACCGTAGACTGGCAGGCCGGCTCACCTCGATGTACCCGCTGGAGTGTATGCCTATCTACTCAACTCGACGGCCACCTCATTTGCGCCGTAGACCTTCCTCAATGCTTCAATCATAACGCGCGAGTCGACTGAAACCGCGCGATTCTGCGCTCCATCGTAGATGAAGTTGCCCACCAGCGATTGGATGTTGCCATCGAAGATCAGTCCCACAATCTCCGCATTCCTGTTCACAACCGGCGAACCCGAGTTTCCACCAATTATGTCGTTGGTCGAAACGAAGTTGAATGGAGTCTTGAGGTCGAGCGCCGGCTTCTTGCTTATCCAGCGTTCTGGCACTTGAAAGGGCGGCTTGTTGCCGCGCTCGGCTGCGTGTTGGTAGAGTCCGCCAATCGTGGTGAACGGCGGAATCCATTTTCCATTCTGCTGGTAGCCCTTCACCGCTCCATATGAGAGTCGAAGAGTGAAGGTCGCATCCGGATAGAGCTTTGTTCCCCGGATTTCGTATAGAGCACGGGCGATCTTCGCGTAGTTGGGCCGCTCGTTACTCTGCACCTCGCTCTCGTAGCGTTTTCGAACCGCGCGCGCTTCGGTATCTATGGAGCGCGCCAGCAGAATCATCGGGTCAGTCGATTCTTCTATAGCCTTCGCGCCTCCGTCTGCGACCTGCTTTCTATAAGCCGCATCCTTGAGCTTGCTTCCATCGATAAGCTCAGCGGCGCGCACTGCGGGAGCCTTGCCATTCAACACCTTCTTCACTGTGGCATTTTCGGCGCCGAGTTCGTCGCGCATGAAGGCGAGCGAATCTTCGAGCTCAATCTTCTCCAGATCCTCGTATACAGGCACCGCTGAAAAGACCCCCATCTCCAGAGAGGCCCTTCTCGCTTCCGTGTATTCGGTTAATCGCTCAGCATTGGGTTTGGCGCTCTCGGCGGCCAGCCGCACGAGCGTTCGAGCATAAGAGAACAGTGTAGAATTGAATGCGCTACGGCCCTCGAGCAGAGAGTAGACTCGCACGTAACCCGGCAGTTCTTTGCGGTCTTTAGCAATGATGTCCCAGGCGTCGCCGTACTCCCGTTGCTTCTTTGGATCGGCAGCAATCGCGCGGCGCAACTCGGCTTCGGCCACCCGTTTCTTCGCAAGCAGGGACTCGCCCTTCAGTCCTTCATATTGGCCCTTGAGCGCCTTGATACTGTTCTCGATCTCGAATATCTCCTCCTGGGCGCGGCGCGTCTGCTCCTCGCCCTGAGCGCTGTACTTCTTCAACGCCTCCAGATTCCGGTTGAGCAATTTCAACGTGAACGGTAGCCCGGTGTCGCGCAGATACTCCAGGTGGGCGACCGTGTTGAGCCGCGCAGTCGAGCCCGGATGCCCTGAAACGAAAACCAGCTCTCCATCCTTCGCCCCGGACTTCGACCACTTAAAGTAATTCTCGACCCTGATCGGCTTGTCGTCCTCATAGACTCGGAAGAACGCCATATCGAGGTCGTAGCGAGGAAAGTTGAAGTTGTCAGGGTCGCCTCCAAAGGACGCGATGTCGACCTCGGGCGCGAAGACGAGTCTGACGTCGGTGTATTTTTTGTATCGGTAAAGATTGTACTGGCCGCCCTGGTAAAGCGTAACCACATCGCTGCGCAGCCCTGTTGCGGTGAGCGATTCCTTCTCGATTGCGGCTATCTCGGCACGCCGCGCCGTGTTTCCTTCAGCGGCCGACATACCGGGTTTGACCGCGGCGTTGACCCGAGCAGTTACATCTTCGATGCTCATCAGCATGTTCAGCTCGAGATCGGGCGACTTGGCCTCCTCGGCCCGGGTGCGCGCATAGAAGCCAGTCTTGACATGGTCGGTCTCGGCGCTGCTTAGATTGTGAAGGGTCTCTGAGGCGATGTGATGATTGGTCATCACCAGCCCATCAGAAGAAACGAAAGATCCTGACCCGCCGTTGTTGAACCTGACCGAAGCCATCTGGACTTTCTTCAACCAGGCGTCGGTGACATCGAAGCCGTATCGCTGTTTGATCTCCGACCGAGGTACATTGTTGAAAAGCCACATGCCCTCATCCGCAAGGGCCGGCTTAAAGCTTGATGTGAAGAGCAAGATCAGCAGCGCGCAGCCAAGTTTCTTGGATCTCATTTTACAACTCCTAAGTTGACGCGATCGGAGTTCACCATCGCTGTAACAGACCTCAAACGCAAAAATGAGGGCGAGCCGCTTAGTACGGCTTGCCCTCTACCATTCCGCTCACTCTTGGAGAAGAGGAGGCAGTTCGGGTGCTGCCAGCCCGATTGTAGCAAATCCGCTTGGGGTCGTACCACTCATTTCGTCAGTGGTCAGTGGTCAGTGGTCAGTAGGCAGTGGGGGCGAGTAAGCAGCGGGGCAGTATGCAGTCAGTGAGCAGCCTGTTGCATCCTCCCCTGCAACTCAGGCGCTGCTACCTGGTTACTGCCTACTCACGACTGACCACGGACCACTGACCACGGACCACTGACCACGGACCACTGACCTCAAGAGGTGAGTTCGTCCGCCTGCAAATTCGTTCGTTTTGATCTAACTCGTGCGCTCGCATTAGGTCTTTGTGACCTAAGCTTGTCTCCCTGGATAGCCCGTGAGCGCTAACGAGCACATTTATTTGATTGCTGTTGCAAGATCCAAAACCAGGGCCAATTGTTCACTGGACAGAAGTAACCCGGACGATGAGGACGTACAGGGCCGTCGAGTACCGGGCAATGTCCTGGGCCATCCCGGGCGTGGTATGCCATTTGATGAGGTTGCAAACGAATTGCGGAGTCTCCTGTACTGTTCCGCGACAAACAAGCAGGGCCACAAGATCCAGACAGTTTGATGAGGGACAAAGACATGGAACGGAAAACTCCCATAGGCATGACAGCTCCAACCACTGGCGGCTCGACGCCTATGATCGACGATTTCATTATTCGGCAGATTTCCAGGGCAGAACTACTGGTGGGATCCGGCCAAATCGAAGAAGCAATCTCCACACTAAATGAGATTCTCAAGCTGAATCCAGACAGTACTCACGCTCATATGAAGTTGAAGGATGTCTACCTGCGAGCCGGCATGAAGCCCCAGGCTGCAGAGGAGTGCCTTCAGCTGGCCAGAATCTACGAGTCTCAAGGTGAAACGGCTTCAGCCAATGATTACCTTGTCAGGGCCAGGTTCCTTTCGCCTACAACGGGTAGCCCGTCTTCAATACCGCGACCGATTCAGCCGTTCCCGAATGGCAGAGCCACGTCTCCGCCTAATGGCTCTCCTGCGACGCGATCACCGCAATCTGACGTAAAGACCAGATCCGACTCGGTAGGATTAAGAGACGGGCTCCAGCAACCTGCCACACAGGTCAGGTCCATACCTCAGAGCGACACACGGCATGCGCCCGATGTGGTCTTTGCACCAAGAAACCCCGCCCCGGTTGTGCCCGCGAATTCGGCTCCGGCGCTCCGGAATTCAGGTTCTGAACTCACAATAGAGGCCGGAACGCGTTTCCTAAGAACTGATCTTGCCGAGATCAGAAGGGCAGTACTGGGCGAGGATCTTTCAGCCGAGTCGGCGCCCGATCCCGACGTGCAGCACTTTCCGCCGGCGCAAGAGATTGACCCGGAGCCCGAGTCAGCCGATCCGTGGACTCTATTTGCAAGCACTCTGGCAGTACCGGAGGAGGCGCCCGTCCATATCGCGACCGTGCCTGCCTCCAAACTTGTCACTTCGCCGCTGGAAAAGAGTGGCCGTGCGGGCCGGTGGTTGTACAGAACAGCGGTTGCGGTTGCCGTACTTGCTGGGATCGCAGTTGCAGGCGGGTTCTGGTTCAATTCGCACCTCGATAGGCGGTACGCGGCTTTGAACAGGGAGTACGAGTCCGCTGCCTTTGCCGGCTCTTATGCTCTGGCTCAAGCAGACATAGTCGAAGATGTCACTTCTAACGGCATTGTTTCAGATTCACAAACCGAGGAAGTTCAGTCCGTACCCGAAGAAACTCAACGCAACAAGCCAGAGCAGGATTTGGTGGATCGAAGAACGGTTGAAAAACAACCCACCCAGTCGGTCACCCGCTTGGCCGAGCAGCAGTTGCCGCCTGTTATCCCAGCTAAGGCTGAAACGAGAAAGACCAGCCCGTTGCCTCCAATGACTTCTCAAGTCCCTGTCATTGGGGCTCAGCCGATTTCGGACAATAGAACGACCGCAGTACTTATGAACGCCGGAGGGGCGATGGGGCCTCCCGAGCCTCCTGCTCCTGCACCCGCGCCCGCTCGCAAGGTCGTCGTGTCAGCCGAAGCCACTAATAAGGCTCAGCCCTCCTATCCCCGCAGCGCTGTGACCGCCCACGTTAGCGGCGCCGTGGCGGTTCTTGTAACCATCAACGAGCAGGGTAACGTTGTCGAGGCGCGCGCGATCTCCGGACCTTCACTGCTCTGGAATGCTGCAGTCGACGCCGCCCGGCGATGGAAGTTTAAGCCCTCAACGATTGGTGGGGTGCCCGCCAAGACATCAAAGACAATTGTGTTCAACTTTAAGTCCGACAGATAGGCTGTGGTTGCTTGCCTGCGGTCTCAATACTCAATCGAGCGGTGATGTAAGGTTGGTGTCTTCTCGAGCCGGTTAAGATCCACTTCCAAAGCGATTCCCTGAGCAGTATGGCCTCTTGTCGATCTCGAGCAGGACTGCTTCCTATTCACGCCTGCTCATCTCAGTGTGCGCAATCGCGCGAGTGATGACGTTCCCGCGTCACAAACGCGCCCATTACATGCGGGCGGAATGAAATGATCCGAACAGGCGGCGTAGCTTACTCCTGCTTCTCGATAGCCTTGAGGGGTGCGGTAATCAATCCACCTCCCTCGCCTACCTCGGCAGCGGCGGCCAGTTCATCGCCCGTGGGTTCAAACATCTCTCCGTACTTCGCGCGGTAGGGATCGACCAGCGCTCCGCCTTCTTCCTTAGTGAAGGTGAGCTTTCCACTTGCCGCATCGAAATCGATTACCACCATGTCGCCGGTGGAAACCTGGCTTGTTGCCACCAGATTAGAGATCGGATACACGAGGAAGCGCTCGATCGATCGCTTCAAGTGGCGGGCGCCATATTTGAAGTCGATCCCTTCGTCCAACAAGAACTTTTTCGCGGTTTCGGTGCAGGTGAAGACAAACTTCTCTCCGGTTCCCTTCATGATGCGGTTCTGGACCTGTCCCAATTCAAGCTCCAGAATCTGCTTGAGGTGGTATTCCTTGAGGCTGCGAAAGACGACAACCTTGTCTATCCTGTTCATGAACTCGGGAGAGAATTTCCGCCTGGCGGCTTCCGAAGCCGTGCGATAGATCTTTTGATCAACTTCGTCCTCAATCATCCCTCTACCCCGGGCGGGGGCGAAGCCGATCGATCCGGTGATCAGTTCGCTCATCTCCTTTGCGCCCAGGTTGGAAGTCAGAAATATCATGCAATGTGAGAAGTCTACCTTGCGATTGTCGCCCAGCGTCAGCGTCGCCTTATCGAGTATGCCGAGCAGGAGCTGCCACAGCGCGTCCGATGCCTTCTCGATCTCGTCGAACAGAATGAACGTGAGCTTGTCGCTCTCGGTGTGATACTTGTCCAGGTTCTCCTGGGTTAGCATCGGAGCGGTCTCGCGGTGCCCGAGGTAGCCTGGGGGTGAACCAATCAGCTTCGCGATCTCATGGGAGTGTTGAAACTCGGCGCAGTCGATTTTGACGACGGCGTTGACGTCTTCGAAAAGAACTTCGGCCGCGGCCTCGACCACTCGGGTCTTTCCAGAACCGGTTGGTCCGAGAAATAACATTGTCCCGATGGGTCGGCCCGGATTCTGCATTCCGGCGAGGAATATCTGATAGAGACCGGAGATTCGGCGGACGGCGCGTTCCTGTCCGACTATCAGGGTGCCCAGTTTATTTTCGAACTCTTCAGCTTTCGGACTCTTCTTCTCCGGATTCAGGGGTATTCGATTTTGGGTATGACCGTGCGTTTCTTCCACTTTAAATTTCACTCCAGACCAAAGCGGCCGATCCAGCCTTGGGGCGATCCTACTGAGTCGATCGACGCTTTGGCAAACAGCAGCGCGTTGTTGGCTGAAGGTAACACGCAGCCCGTACGCGTTGAAAACACTTCTGTGGAATTATAATACCGCCTCGCGTGGACCGCCACGGAGATCGTTTCCTACCAAAACGGGGCTCTCAGGTCTGATTGCCTTTTATGCCAATGGCCTGCTTTTGTCAAGCATATAATGGCTCAAACTTGACACTCTGATTTTTGCGAAGGTAAGATCTCAGTTTGCCAAAATGGCCGGCGAGGTCATCTGTCTC
>JBGPFL010000167.1:0-8143 GCA_041483295.1 Blastocatellia bacterium
GACCCTACACCGGTGTGTCCCTGATATGTGTGGCGATGTACCAAACGTTGTCAAACGGATCCGTCACTCCTGCAACCCGGTCTCCATAAGGCTGGTCTGCCGGCTCCATTTGTGAGGCGGCGCCCGCTTCGACTGCACGCCGGTACAAGCCATCTACGTCGTCCACGTACATGAAGAACGTGGTCGGCATCGGCTGCGCCTGGCCGTGGGCCTCGCCCATTTCAATCGTCGAGTCCCCGAGCCTGACCGTGGCATGGTGAATAACGCCATCCGGCGACTGCGCTCGGAATGTCTCCTCTGCGCCAAAGGCCCTCTGCAGGAAATCGATCATTCGGGCCGCCCCGCGAGGATGCAGATAAGGCGTGACGCTACGAAGCCCCTCAGGCATGTGACCGGTAGCCTTGTGCGTAGCGATGTACCAGAAGTTTCCCGCCTGGTCCTTCACGCTCGCTTCTCGGTCTCCATAGTCCTGATCCACCGGCGCGCGCAGTTCGGCGCCACCGGCTTCCAACGCGCTCTTGTAGACGGCGTCGGCATCCTTCACGTAGAGGTGAATCGCCGCAGGCATCGACGCCCGGCTCAGCCCCTCGCCCCCTCCGATCATAACCATCGAGTCGCCGATCTTGACCTCGGCATGAATCCCTCCGGCCGAGCCCGTTCCGCGATAGAGTTCCTGGGCGCCGAATGCCTGTTTCACGAAATCGATCAGTTCCGCCGCCTCCCTAACGATAAGATACGGAGTGATGGTGTGAAACCCCTCCCGAATCGCTTTGACTGCCGTCGTTGTCATAGATGTCCTCCCTTCGAGATCAGCCTTGAGGCGCGCTTTGAAGTTCGCGCGCGGAAGATGGCGCAACTCGGCCGCAGTGCGAAGCGGCGCGGCGATGAGCGGGTTCACACGCGGAAGCGGCGCATCGGGATTGGCGAGCATCGCCTCCACCGCTTGATCGAGTTGTTCTATCAAACTGCCCTTAGCCATTCGTATCACCTACCCGCGCCCGCAGATTTTGCAGAGCGCGGAACTGAAGCTGCTTAACGGCGCCTTCAGTGCGCCCGAGTTCCAGCGCTATTTCGCGAATACTCTTCTCCTCAGCGAATCGCATCTCGATGACGCGGCGCTGATCTGTCGGAAGCCCGTCAACCAGGCGGAAGAGGCGCGCGCGCTGTTCGATCTCCTCGAGGCCGGCTTCCTTGGGGACATCGAGGATGGGTGGAATCTCTGCTTCTCTGGCCGCGTGCTTTGCACGATCGATTATCGCATTCCGGGCAATCCTGAAGAGCCACGCCGCAAAAGGCGCTCCTCGCCATTCGAATCGAGCAAGATTTGCGAATGCCTGGTGGAATACTTCGGAGGTGAGATCCTCGGCTTCGGCGCGGTCGCCCACCCTCCGCGCGATGAATGCATAGACACGCTCGAAGTTCTGCTCGTAAAGCTCGGCGAACCGGCTCGGATCCTTCTGCGCCGCCTCGATCAGAAGCCGCTCCTCTGCATCTATTCCTGGGGCCGTCAACTTACGTTCTCCTGCATCCATCCCTCTGCATGTATAAACTGCCGGGACACGGAAAAGTTACGTTGAAGTCGCATTTAAACAATTCTTTTGGATGCGACCCGCCTATACTAGCAGGATCCAGATGCTCGTTTCCCGTGCTGCCGCCCTAAAGCAGTGCGATGAAGCGTCTTTGGCAACCTACAGAAATAGGAGATGCTATGAAGAATTCGATCTCAGTCAGCATCGGTCTTCGAGTAAAGACGGGCAGAGCCATCGCTGTTCTGCTTCGTGGACCTGTTAACACTCCTGCGGTGTTAAGGCGCGGGGAGTTGATGCTTGCGGATTTGAACGAGCCGGACACGTGGCAACCATATCACGTCGTAATGGACCTGCCCTGGGTCGAGGCCGAAGAAGCGGTGCAGGAGACGGCGGGCATAATCCGGATAGCGGCTTCAAAGGCGATCTCCGAGTGGGCACGCGACGCCCGGACATCGGGCTTTAACCTATGCGGCGTGGGTGTCGTCGCAGGCAGCCTTCAGGATCCCTCAAAGATAGGCAGCCCGCACATTCGCGCGCATGCCGCAGAGGGAAGGTTGTATCGTGAGGCGCTTGAGACAGGCGCCGACAAACTGAAGCTCTTTCGGCGGTGCTTCGCTGAAGACGATCTCTACGAAACGGCTGCGGCGGAACTGGGCCTCTCTGAGGCAACGCTGAAGGAACGAGTGTCCGAGTTTGGAACCGCAGTGGGGCGCCCTTGGCGCGCTGATGAGAAGGCTGCTGCGGCTGCCGCGTGGGCCGTGCTCGCAAGGAAGAGCTGAATCCGCAGGAAGAGCTGAATCCGCAGATTGCGCAGATGACACCGATGAAGAAGACAAGAATGAAGAACCACGAGAAAGGGGAGACGACTGCATTGGGAGCCGCGAGTAGAGCGACTGACAATTCATTCGTTCTTGTTCGTTTGATCCCGTTTTATCTGCGGTATCCGCGACATCTGCGGATCGCCCTCTTGCTTGACGCTCAACTCGCGCGGTTGCTACCTTGTCTCATTCCGTTGCAACTCGGATCGGCCACTGTGCGCTGTTGCTCATCGGTCCGGAGCGAAGCCGGGCAAACCGGCAACACGGAACAAAAGGAGAGCTCCCATGAGATGGTCTAACCTGTTCATTCCGACCCTGCGTGAAGACCCGGCCGATGCCGAGGTTACCAGCCACCGTCTGCTGGTCCGCGCGGGTTACATCAGGCAGCTCACCGCCGGCGTGTATTCGCTATTACCGCTCGCCCAGCGCGTGCGCCTCAAGGTCATCAACATCATTCGGGAAGAGATGAATCGGGCCGGCGGTCAGGAATTCTTACTGCCTGCGATCCATCCCGCGGAGGTCTGGAAAGAATCGGGGCGCTGGGAAGTTATGGGCGACAACATGTTCCGACTCCGCGACCGCAAGGGCGCCGACATGGCCCTGGGCATGACTCATGAGGAGGTCTTCACTTCGATCGCGCGCAACACTCTCAACTCCTATCGCCAGCTTCCGCAAGTCTGGTATCAGATTCAGACCAAATTCCGCGACGAAGCTCGGCCTAAGTCCGGTCTGCTCCGAGTTCGAGAATTCACCATGAAAGACGCTTACTCCTTCGACGTAGACCGCGCGGGACTCGACAAAGCATTTCAAGACCAGTACGACGCCTACTGTCGAATCTACACTCGCTGCGGTCTGAAATACATTGCGGTCGAGGCAAGCTCCGGAGCGATGGGCGGGAGCCAATCGACCGAGTTCATGGTCCGCACGAACGCCGGCGAAGACAGTATTGCGGTGTGTGAGAAGTGCGGCTACGCGGCCAACGTAGAGAAGGCCACCTCACGGTTGTCTGCGACTCACGATGGCGAAGGACCCGCCGGCCCTGAAGAGTTTCCAACCCCAGGCGTTCGAACCATCGAGGACCTAACCACGTTTCCGTGCGGCGCAGCGGCGGATCGGCAGATAAAGACCCTTGTCTTCGTCCTCGACGGGCGGCTGGCGCTGGTGCTGATGCGCGGCGATCACGAACTGAACGAGACCAAGCTTATGGATGCGACCGGTGCGATCAACCTCAGGCCGGCAACGCCGGAAGAGATCCGTACTGCGCTTGGAGCTTCTGCGGGATCGCTCGGCGCGGTGGGCGTGACGCCGGCCAGCCATCCGCACTTGACTCAGTTGCTTGCCGACGAATCGCTGCGCGGCCGGCGCAACATGACAACCGGCGCCAATAAGGATGACCATCACCTCCGCGGGGTGTCGATCGAGCGGGATATCAAGGTCGACAAGTGGGCGAGCCTCAGGACCGTCAAAGCGGGAGAAGGTTGCCCCAATTGCGACGGCACGCTCGATGTCTTTAGAGCGGTCGAGGTCGGCCACATATTCAAGCTCGGCACAAAGTACTCCGACAGTATGGGAGCGCGAGTATTGCTTGCCGATGGAAGTGAAGTCCCGATCGTGATGGGCAGCTACGGCATCGGGGTCGAACGATTGATTGCTGCCGCGGTCGAGGCAGGCAGCGATGAAGTCGGGATAGTCTGGCCAACTTCGATTGCGCCGTTCCACGTGGTGATTACTCCGGTCAACATCAAGGACCAGGAGTTGCTCGCCACAGCCGAGCTTATCTACGCGGAGCTTGAGGCGGCGGGCATCGAGGCTCTGCTCGACGATCGAGACGAGCGCGCAGGCGTCAAGTTCAACGATGCTGATCTGATCGGCGTGCCTTATCGGATCACGGTGGGCAAGAAGGTCAAAGAAGGAAAAGTAGAATTGATGACGCGGTCTGCGCGCCAATCGGAGGACGTTGCGATCGAGTCGGTAGTTACAACTCTGCGAACAAGGCTGCAGGGCGAAAGAACAGCCTGAATCCAAATGAATGAGCGAGTCGCCGGAAATCAGATGTTGAAGTTCAGACCCTCGGGTGTATCAGGGCTGCTGGTCTTGTTGTCCCGGATCAAATCTGTCGTAGCACGCGGGCCGCAGAGGTCAGCAATCGTAGTTCGGTCGAGGATGGCCATCACAGCGGTGTTGGCTTCCATCCACACCTTTCGCATGCGGCATCGGAGCGAAATGCTGCACTGAGTGAACCCGAGTTCGGTTACGCAGTCGATCAGAGAAACCTCTCCTTCAAGCGATCTGAGCGCCTGACCCATGGTTATCTCCTCCGGCTTGTATGCAAGCCGATAACCGCCGGTCGGGCCGCGCGTGCTTTCAACCAGGCCGGCCTTTCTCAGGTCGATCATTATCAATGACAGATAGTCTTTTGGGATTGCCTGGCGTTCGGCTATATCTTTGGCTCGAGTAATGCGGCCTGACTCGAATCGTTCGGCGAGGTCGATGAGCGCTCTAAGTCCATAATCGCCTTTCGACCCGATCTTCATTTCGCGATCCCTTCTTGAGTGGCTCGCTTGAGTCCGCCGGATATATACGTCAGGGGGATGGCGTTGTCAAGGATTGCGGAATGCGGAATACGGAATGCGGAATGCAGAATCCGGAATCCGGAATACGGAATACGGAATACGGAATGCGGAATGCGGAATGCAGATTGGGGAATTCGCAATCCCCAATCCGAAATCCAGCAATCCCCAATCCCCAATCCAGTAATCCGCAATTCCTGTAGTCAGAACGTCACTCGCAATCCAAACTGAAACGATCGCGGTATGCCGGGAGAGAACGAGCCGCCGCCCAGGCCGAACTTGTTAGTCCGTCCTCCCTGAGGAGTTCCATTCACGGTGCCGGCGTTGCCGCTCAAGATGCCCGACAGCGGACCCTGAACCGATAGCACTCCGCCAGGCGGATCATAGTTGGCAAAGTTGAAGACGTTGAACACGTCAATCGATGTCTCGATCGTAGCGTGCTCTCCGATCCGAACCGCTCTCGATAAGCGGAAGTCGGAGGTCAGGAATGAATCGATTCCCACCTGATCTGGCGGCGCCGGCAGGATTTCAGGTATCGTCGCGCCGAGCGCTCTGAGTTGAGCCTGCGTAAACAGCCCCGCGCCGATGAGTGCCTGACCAGCCGGCGTAAGCGTGCCTGAAAGAGTCTGGTTGAACCCGGCGATTGCAGCATTGAGAGACTTGACGCCCTTGATCTTCCTTCCGAAAGCACCGACGTTTGTCCCCGGCAGCACGTCTGTTCCCCGGCCATCTCCGTTGACGTCTGTGAAGAAGATCTCGCCCGCTGCATCTCCCACCGGATTCAGTCTGAGGGTCAACGGAACAGCGGTAGCAATACGGGTGATCGTGTTCCAGTGCAGCCCCCATGGGAGCTCGGCCATCGTGCTGACCGTCAACTGATGAGTTCGGTCAACACCCACCGGTCCGAACGGGCAGGTTGCGCAGTCGTTATCAAGGGCGGCCTGCGCAAAGCCTTGATCGTTCTGCGTTGCCTTGAATCGCGACAGCGCATACGAGATCGTCCACGATGCAGAGCGGAGAATGGGACCGATATGCGCAACTCGTCCTGTGATCTTCATCAGCAGCGCATTGTACGTCGACAATCCCTGCGTCGAGATCATTGATAGATTACCGAACTCGGAGTTGATCCCCGGGAACGCAGAGCCCGACCCGAGCCCGTTGCCGGCGAAATCATGAATCGTTGCCCCTTTTGCGATTGCCTCGTTGATACTCCTTGCGTCGAACTGAGCGAGGGTCGCCGCGATGGCTTCGCGGGCTCGGATGCTGTTGAGCGAATCGGCCGCGCCGACGCGGTTGTAGTCGCGCACGAGAAGGGTGTGAACGCCTCGGTTGCGCACGTAATCGGCCTGTACCATCCAGTTTGCCCCCAAACGCCGCTGCACCCCTATGTTTGCCTGAGCGGAGTAAGGCTGGCTGAACTCCGAGGCGAACAGCGCGCCGAAGGTGTTCTGTGTGCCTGGAAGGCCGCCGGGCGGCAACAGCGCGATCGGTCCGTTGGGAAAGCTCGAGGTAGCCGCAAGCGACATTGCCTGGAGCCGGGCTTGCGCCGCCAGTATCTGATTTGCCGTCATCGCGAGCGGGATCGAGGAGACGCTGCTCACGTCGAAGATATTCTCGCCGCCCGGCCCTCTCAGTATGTTGAAGCCAGGCGCGTCGAACACGAATGGAAACGCAGGCGCAATCGTGTTCGGCAGCAGGCCCGAGCGCTCGAAGATCACATTGGTGAATATGTTCGTAGCGTAGTAGACACCAAGGCCTGCTCTGACGACGGTAGTGCCGCGACCCTTAACGTCCCATGCGACCCCGAGGCTCGGCGCAAAGTTATTTTTGTCCAATCTCACCTTGCGTGACTCGCCGGGCGCAACCGAATCGAGAATTGCGGGCCGCTCGAGATCGCGGTTGACCTGGCCGGGGTCAATCTCCCATCGCACGCCGAGGTTGAAGGTCAGGTCGCGGCGAGCTTTCCACGCATCGCTGAGATACCAGGCGAAGCGGCCGTTGGTGATTCCGCCAAACTTGTAACCGTGGCTCGGCTTGTCTGAGAAGAACCCCAGCCCGTTGCCGAAGACTATGTCGATAGGGAGATAGTTGAGCGGGTTCGAGGGGTCACCTCCCGAGTTCAGCGTCGTAAGCGTGTCCGCGATAGGGGCCTGGCCCACAAAAGCCCCGAACAGATTCACCGTTATGTGATTGAAATCGGCGCCGTAGTGAAGCGAGTGGTTACCATGAACAAAGCTTCCGTCATAGCGGAACTCGTCGTTGGTCTGCAGGGTGTGCTGTGGCGCGAGAAAATCGGGCCCGAACTGTACTCCGGTATCGCCAAAACGAACGAACAGCGGAATGTCGGGCACCCCCGGAGGCGCGGCCGGTATGATGTAGTTGGCGAAGTTGAGGTGTCCATAGCGCGCCGAATGGGTGAAGCGCTTCAACGACAAGTCCAGCCCTCCGACAACCGAGTTGGTGTTGTTCCCATTCTGGAATGGCGAAAGGTCGTTTCCTCCGAAGCCAGTCACGCCCTTGTTGTCGTTGTGTGTGAAGCGCCCAAACACATGTAGTCGGTCGGTTGGGTTCCAATCTATGCGAGCGGTACCGAATCTTTCATCGAAAGGCGAGGGAGCGAAACCCTCAAACTTGTTGAATGGCGCCGGCGGAGAGAGGAAAGTTGAAGAGTCTTGATTGTTCTTCTCGAAGTTGACGAACCAGAAGAGCCGATCTCGCTTGAACGGGCCGCCCAGTCGGAACCCGCCCTGCTCGCGATCGAACGGCGCGTCACGCAGACCGACTCTCGCGGCAAAGCGATGGTCGCGCCAGAAGAGGAAGCCGCTTCCATGGATGCTGTTCTCCCCGCTCCTGGTAGCAACGTTGACGGCGCCGGTGTTCGACAGACTGGTCGAGGGGTCGAGCGAGAATTGGCTGATCTGAAACTCCTGCAGCGAGTCGAGCGAGAAGTTCTGCACAGTCGTGCCGACGGTCTCGTCCGTGATGTCTATCCCATCGACCTGGATGCGGGTTGTGCGGCCCTCGCCGCCTGCTATCGAAATGCCCGCGAACCCGTTCTTGGTCGGATCGAACGAACCTCCATCGACGGTCTGAACGCCGGGTTCGAGCGAAGCGAGATCGAGGAAGTTGCGCCCGTTCAGGGGCAGGCTCTCTATTTGTCGTGCCGCAATGACTCCGCTGACCGTGTTGCGGTTGACCTCAACCTGAGTCTCTTCGTTGGATCTCA
>JBGPFL010000168.1:0-8142 GCA_041483295.1 Blastocatellia bacterium
ATTCGCCGTCAGGACGCCTCCATCGGCGTAGGTTTGGGAGGTGACTCGGCCAAATAGGTCGTACTCGTTCGTTACGTGCGTGTGGCCCAGTGGGTCGATTACGGAGTGTACCAGGGGCAGAAGCGTCGGGAAGCGGAGGAACGTAGTCCAGGTGTATCTGGTCTCCGCGCCACCTGGGTCGGTCACGCTAATCAGCCGCCCCTGACTATCGTAGCGGAACTGCCAGGTCCGATTGAGCGGCGCGGTCAGGCTCTCGAGCTTGCCGCTGGCATTATAAGTGAATGTCGTTGAGCGCCCGTCCGACTGGACGACCTCGGTCGGATATCCTTTCAGGTTGCGCGCAATGGTCAAGAAATTCCCGTATTGGTCCTCTATCCGGTAGAGCGATCCTTTAGCATCGAAGAAAAACTTTACGCCGGATATCCAGCGCAGAGTGCTGGGGCCACTCGCGCCCTCCGCGGCGACATGAAACGTTGAGCCGAGCACCTCGGGGTCTGTGGTGTTTGTGAGATCGCCGTTTGCCATTTCGCCGGAAAAGAGGAAGTGACGGTTGCCGGGCGTCATCAGTTCCGGATAGTCGGCAGCGGTGAGGAAGTAGTCGGTGGAGAGGGAAGTCCCTATACCTAACGGCCCGTCCGAGTTGTCCTGCGAGATGAATTGCCACCCGATGGTGAGAGGCAACCGGCCAGGAATCTTGAAGAGCGTCTCGTTGATGTGAAACGAGCCGGTCGCTACGTCTACCGGGTCGCCGAAGCAGTCTCCTCCGGTGCCTAGGCAGTAAGGGCCAAACTGTTCGTAGTAGCTTTGGGCTCTGGCAGGACCGGCAAGAAGCAGAAGCGTCAGCAGGAAGAATACAGCGAGACCGCCCCTCATTGCCAAATGCGCCGACCACGAGGAGGGGTTACCTGACCCGGCGACTATTCGTGCAACTACAAAATGTGACGGCCTCAAGCTGGAGAAACGAGTGAAGAGTCGCACCCGTATCCCGCTCATGAGTCGTGTCGCAAGTTGCGAGGTTTGCATTACTCTCAATCCGTTTAGTGCTCTTTGGATGAAATAGCCGTTCATCGTTCTATGGGTTATGGTATTCATAATAACTTTCTCCTTCTGTGGGTCTGCTACTAGTTAACGCGACAAGTTTCTCGAGAAGATCTCATCCCATCTTCGACATACTTTTAATAGCCACGATAGCCCGGGTCCGCACGAAAGCGTTCGTCGAGAACGCCCTGTGCTCACTGTAATCCAGTCGGTCCCTGTGGCCCGGTTGCGCCAGTAGCTCCAGTGTCACTCTTTGGGTCTACCGGAAATCTACAAATGATAGGACAGTGAATCCTCCAACCACATCATCATATCGGTCGTTGGCAGCCTCGAAGACAGCCAATGCTTTTGTAGGCTCACTTGATTTTGGCTTCGACTTTTGAACTGCCGGAGTCGTTGCCGATTGTGAGCTTTACCGGCAGCGGATTAACTATCTCGTCCAGGTTCGCGTCTGCTCCATTTGCTTTCAGATCGAAGCCGCCTCCCCTCAAGGGCCGTATCTCTACATCCAATGACACTCCTCGGATCACCCCAGCAAACTTAAAACGTGGGTGTGCTTGCGCGAAGGAACCCGCAGGGATAGTGGTGGAGAAACTTCCAAGCTGAAGGGTCAAAATCTTCTGTGAGCAGATCAATGCCATTGCTGGCCGGGGCTAGGATGAAGGTTCCCTGCACGTCGAATTTATCGTCACTTCTCCGCGGTCCCTTGTCGATCTTGACCTTTGCGGTGAGAGCGGCGAAAGGGCAGTCTAGTGTAAACGATCCGCCTGGCTCGCTTTCGCCGACTATGTTAGTGCCTAAGCATTTTGTAGTCACATAGAAATTGAAGGTCTTGCAGGCATTGGCGGAACCGAAGTTGAATGTGGCCCTGAATAGCAGTGGGTTAAACCCATCAACACAACATCCTGGCAAAAGCTCAAGAGAGAAAGTCGTCGCCGCTATCACATTGCTGGCATCGGCTGAGTCCACTGCGAACACGTCGGTCGCCAAGAAAAAAACTTCACCACCATTGCTCATGTAGTAGGTGGCGTTGGAAACTACTATATCGAGTGTTTGTGGAGTAGAAGCATCGCCGGTGGTTGGCGATAGTAATTTCACAACCTTATCGTGGCAATTGATGGTTGGCGAAAAGCTAACAGACGCAGTGGGTTGACTGTTGCCTGTAAGCGGAGCGATTAACACAAGCGAGCTTATCAGGATGCCGAGGACTAGCGAGGTTATTAGATTTTTTTCAAGTTGCTCATTTTCGGATCTCCTTTCGATTACGGGTCTGTCATCAACAACACCAACTTGCTTATTAGGGCCGCTACGGGACCAAGGGCTTGAGTTTCGGGCTCCGGCGGTGTTTTGAATAGTGCCGGTTCTCATTTGTGGCTCCATTCGAACACTCGGTTTCGAAGCTATGAACAACTCAGCCCGGCACGTACTTGGTTTGCCAGATCGACAAGCGGTGTTGCCCGAGCGACGATGAGTGCCTGGCCGGACTGTGCCTGCGCTTCGTGTTTGAATGCGCTGAACGTTCCGCACGCCCTTGTGTTGTCGCCCGAGTGCTCGGACGCAAGGGTGGCCTAAACTATTGAGTCTTGTCATTATTCATATCTTCTCCTATTACCTAACGCGACAATCGGGCCGCAAAACACCCATCGCTGGTTTGAAGGCTCGAACGGCGGCGCCGTCGATAGACGAGAATAGAACGACAAAGACTGCGACCAAATTATGCGCGGGACCATAACGCAAGTAACGGTCAGAGAACATCACTAACGCTACAAGCGAGTCCCCAAAACACTCATTGATGTTTTGGGGCTCAACTGGCGGCGC
Source organism: Blastocatellia bacterium (assembly GCA_041483295.1). Lineage (GTDB taxonomy): Bacteria > Acidobacteriota > Blastocatellia > UBA7656 > UBA7656 > DASYSA01. The sequence goes on from JBGPFL010000168.1 coordinate 2,857, forward strand.
GAAGCCAACCGGTTCCTGTGTCTTCTCGATCGGGCTTTGATTAGAACGGCGAAGAGAGGCCGATGTTGGGACGGGATATTCAGAAGCGCTCGGGGGTTAGGATTAGGAGGTCGAAGAGCTATCCGCAGATGTCGCAGATGTGAGTGTTCTGACGCTTTCGTGAGAACGCGATTCCCGGCGCCGCACGTTGAGACTGTGCAACGCGCCGGGGGTTCAACAGGTGCACGGCGGTTTGTCGAGACACTTCTCGAGCTCGGCTATCGTTGAGAGCGCTGACAAGCAGGGCCGGACTGAGAGATCCTACCTGACGTCCTTCGAGGTCATGTCAATGGTGATCATGAACCCGTTCGTGCCCTTGAACTCGAAAGGCTTACTTCCAACGCGGTACGCCTCAACTTCATTCGGCATCAGGACAAACCCTTCGTTGCGGGGCACGCCAAAGTATTTCAGGTTTGTGATGACCACCGGATCGTCGGTCATCCCCGGATTACGCCGGAGGACAATCTCTCCCGCCTTGCCGGTGTCGAGGCGCGCGGCGGAGCGATTCCTGGAAGGTGTCCACTCGACCGGCGCATCTTTGGCGACGTTGACCGACTTCCACTTGACTGGATAGACCGCATTAAGAAGTATGGTGGCGATGCCGTCACGTTGTTCTTTGGTCACTGATGGATCGAACGTGACCTCGACCCAATCGGTCTGGCCCTGTGAGAAGTCCCCGCCGAGGTCTCCGGCAAGCCAGAACTTCGCCCCGTCCAGTTTAACGTTCCCGTAGCTGCCACGATTGACCTTGTAGGCCATGTTGAAGCGGCAATAGTGTTCTTCCATTCCGTCGGCGTGGTGCCCCGCATGGCCGGCGGGCTTTGTGACGAAGTAACACTGGCAGAACATCGGGCAGCTACAGGCCTCGATGATGGTGGCGTTCAACGACCATTCGGGCCCCGCTTTTGCGCTCGCTGCGGTTGTCCCGCCGATGACTGCGAGCAGTCCGACCAGGATTGCGTGAAGTGTCTTTCGCATTGTCTGATTACCTCCGTTCGCATCATGGAGCTTGAAGCGCGGCGCCACAATGGGAGAATTGTCCCGGTTGGGCTACAATCAGGGCCTCTCACTCGGGACGAATGTCCCGGACCGCGCTTGGAAAGGGCCAGATGGAGAAGAAGCCTCGCCAACGAATTCGCTATCTGCGCACGCCCGACAATGTGCGGCTTGCCTGGGCTGAATCCGGCGCGGGACCCCTCATGATCAAGGCAGCAAACTGGCTCACGCATCTTGAGTATGAATGGGAGAGCCCGGTCTGGCGGCATTGGATTCGGTTTTTCACCGACCATTTCAGATTCGTGCGTCACGACGAGCGAGGGTGCGGAATGACCGACTGGAACGTGGGGGACCTTTCCTTCGAACGTTGGGTCGAGGATCTCGAAGCGGTCGTGGCAGTTGCAGATACTCACGAACCCTTTTCTCTGCTCGGGATCTCGCAGGGCGCTGCGACGTGCATAGCCTACGCCGCCAACCACCCCGAGCGCGTTTCGAAGCTTGTGCTTTACGGCGCATATGCGCGAGGCGTCTCGCACCGCGGCGATTCGGATGGGGAGCGCGTCTATCGGGCAGTCATCGAGCTGGCGCGGCTGGGATGGGGCAAAGACAATCCAGCCTTTCGGCAGGTCTTCACTTCCCGATTCGTTCCCGGCGCCACCGACGAGCAGACACGCTGGTTCAACGAACTCTGCCGCAAGACTACCTCTCCAGAGAACGCGGCCAGGCTCCTCGAAGTGCGTGCCTCAGTCGAGGTAACCGCGTTGCTCGGTAAAGTGCGAACACCTACGCTGGTGCTGCACGCGAGTGACGATGGGATCGTTTCGATCTCGGAGGGACGCCTTCTCGCCGCCGGGATCCCGGGCGCCGAGTTCGTAGAGTTGGATTCGAAGAACCACATCCTCCTCGAGACCGAACCGGCCTGGCCGCGCTTCCGTGAAGCAGTGCTGGAGTTCATGGGGATCGACGGCCCGGTTCCTGGCGGGGAAGCGGTGTTCGACTCGTTGTCTCCTCGTGAGCGACAGATTCTGGCATTGATGACTGAGGGTCTCGGCAACGCGGAGATCGCCGAGCGGCTCTCCATCAGTGAAAAGACGGTGCGCAATCACGTCTCAAATCTCTTCGACAAGCTCGGAGTCTGGACTCGCGCGCAGGCGATCGTCCTTGCCCACGACCGCGGGTTCCGTGCTTGAAGCAGGCCTGACATTTCTCAGCCGTCGTTTTGCGGAGGCTTCGCGCTCGGAAGCTCCGGCATGAGGCCGGCCAAAAAGAGCGATCTCGGGCAGACGAAAACCACGCCTTCTGCAGTCTCAATGCTGTGGACTAGCCCTTCTTCTACCCACCGATAGATCGCTCTCGTGTTTGCCGAAGCCATCTCCCTCGCTTGTTCAGTCGTGATCATGGGGACCGCGTCGCAGCATTGAGGGCACAGGGGCACGATCGTTGTCTGCGAGCTCCTGATGACTACGATCTCGTCTGTTTCTACGGTGACTTCAGTCCGCCTGATTCTCCTCACGGTGCCTCCAATCGTCAGTACACTCATCCACAGATTACGCAGATGACGCAGATGAACAACCACGACAAGGACGACTTGAAACGCCGTGAGGAGCGCCCTGCACAAGTCGGTCATCCATCTGCGAAATCTGCGACATCTGCGGATAGCTCTTCTGTCATCACATCTGCGACATCTGCGACATCTGCGGATAGTTCTTACTCAGGGATCACTTGAAGGCCAGCCCGTGTGGGCGCGCGGGTCCGGTTGCAACCGCAGTGTTGAAATCGAGTTGGAACCTGCGGTCGAGCACGAGGTCATTGCGAAAGACTCGGGCGACGTGGATCTTGTGATCGCCTTCCGCGTGCACTTTGCCAAAGTCATCTTCGTTCAAAAAGTAGTCGCTGACGACCAGGCGCTTTTCGTCTTCAGTCAGTTCAAGGTAGTGAGGCCCCGAACCTGCTCCCAGATCCAGAATCTTTATCACACGAGGCTGTCTGGGTTCGGACGTGTCTAACATCACGATCTTTCCGGCCGCATTCATTGAGATGAATAGCCGCGTGCCATCTCTGGTCATCCGGATCAACTGCGGAAAGCCGCCTCGGGCGATCGTTCCAAAATCAAAGACCGCTTTTGCCGATCCCTTATCAGTGTCCACCAGGTAGAGTTGATCGTCAGCCATTCCGGCAGTGTATGCCCGCCCTTTCCTGTCGTCCGGAATCAACTTGATGTCTATCGTTCCCATCGCGCCTGGAATCTGGATCGTCTTCAACAGTCGCCTCTGTTTGAAGTTCCACACTCGCACGCTGCCGCGCAGATCCAACCCGCCGGGCACCGCGTGCAGAGTGGTCGAAGGGCAGATGAAGTCGCTGGTCACCATCAGATTCAGCTCGGGCCGCACCGAGATGCCGTGAGGATTGAACCCATCATGCGGCGGGTCCTCAGGGTACTCGTTTACCATCTCGAGGTGCCTGTTGAACTCAACGACTCGCCCCGGGTGTGCCCCGCCTGCGCCTCCCATCATAGTGACGAGGAATCCGCCTTCCGGCAAAGCGTAGAACTCATCAGTAATCGCCGACAAAGGCGGATCAGCCGAACTTATGAAGGTGGGTGCGGCGGGATTCGAAACATCAAAGAAGAAGACCTCTCTTTGCCCTTTCAAGACGCTCAGCAGTCCTCCGCAGCCAAGCACTTTTCCATCGCGTGACAGCCCGACGTGATGTGGTTCGTTGCCGCTAGCTCCTGGTCCGGGGAGCGGCAACGTGGTTATCAGTCTGCCGTAGTTCGGCGAGCTGTCATCGAAATCGACGACCGAAAGGAAGTCCGGCGCCAGACGAGCCTGATCGCCGGCCCAAACGAACATGTATTTCTCCCGGTCGCGATGCTCTCTGCCGCTACCGTCTGCCTGTGACCTCGGATTTCCCGGACGCGCGCCGCTTGAAAGCACGGTGTACGGCACGGCGACAACCAGCAACGCAATTGATATCAAGAGTCGTCTAGACTGAAGACTAAAGCGAGTCATTATTCTCTCCTCCTTGCCTTTCATGGAATTTCATTCAGCCCGGTGAGCCCGGGCGCTACCAATGCCAGACTTGATCGTGCCCTTCAAACAGAGCGGCGACATCGTTTCTTCCAATCATCTGCACATCACCGATGCAAGAGTTAGCGTCGATGCCACGCTCCTCGAGATCATGCTGGGCGACGAAGATGTTCACGCCCTTCTCTCGAAGCTTCGCGATGTCCTCGTTGGGGCGGGCCGGACGGTTGATCGACGCGCTGCCGATTCCCAGCCGCGGGCATTCCTGGCGGACGATGTAATTCACCGCGTTTCCGCGGAGCAGAATCGTCAGGTCGGCGCCGGCGTTCTTCAATGCGCGGCTGAGCCAGAGTATGGTGTCGTCCTGCTCTTCCAGCGTCGCGCGATATGCTGTCTCAACTACATTCAGGATCTTCATGATTCCTCCGATCGCTGTACTGGCGGCCCTCCGCGGCCACCCCTGCAAAAGGGGGCTACCTCTGTGAAGACAGGGAGGCGGAAGCAAGGGCGGCCACGGAGGAACGCCAGTACAGGGGCTATTTGGTCGGGATTACCAACGTGTTGGTCGACTCCTGAGCCATTCTCAGGAAATCGGCCGGTCCGCCGCGCTTCACTCCCTCGATGCTGTTTCCGGCGCCGCGCTCGTCAACGCACAAGCCGCAGTTGACCCAGGTCAGAAGAGGCTCGCCTTTTCCCATCTCCAGCAGCGAGCTGATGAAGTTCTTAGTGGTGGGATGGTCTTCTTCTTCGACCGTGGTTCCCTTTACCGGGTTTGCGTGAGGGGCTTGATCTCTGAAGGGTAGATTCACCGCACCCTCGTATGCGAAGACGTTAACATTGATTCCCTTGTTCAAGGCCGCCGAGACTATTCTTAACGCCGTCGTTGAATTAGCTGACTCGTATGGCGGATCCATCAGAGCCAGGGTTAGAGTCTTGCGTGACATGTTTTTTCTCCTTAGTGCCAGATGGCCTTTGTGTTGTCGCGAACGAGCATGTCGACCAGCGCGTCGATGCTGGACTCCTTGACTGCGGGGTTGATCTCGGTCGAGACCATGCCTCTCTCCTCCAAAGAGAAGCCGTCCGCCAGCAAGGTAATGCCCGCCTTTGCCAGTTGCGGCAGATGAGAACCGATAGCGTTTCGACGAGCCCCAAGTACGCCGTTCTGAACGAGGAAGACCGTTACTTCGTTGTCGTGCTGTTTCAGGGCTGTTGCGGTATCGACGAC
>JBGPFL010000169.1:0-8142 GCA_041483295.1 Blastocatellia bacterium
CAAGCAGATATTCCTGCACAACTGGCAGACCCGGCTCGACGATTTCCTGCGGTTGAACGAGCGCGCCATCCTGCCCGACGCCGGCAAAGTCAGTCGCGAACAGGCTGACGCCCTCGCGGAGCGGGAGTATGATCGCTTCGCTGCCCGTCGCCGCGCCCAACTCGAAGACGAGGCGGAGGCCGACACGCTCAAGCAACTCGAAGACGAGGTGAAGAAGCTACCCAAAAGGAAGAAGCTGCCCGTAAAGAAGACCAGGCGCCCGAAGCCATGAACGAAGCTGAAACCAGAGCCGAGCACATCGACCACGCGCTGAAGGCGGCGGCCTGGGGCGTCGTCGAGGGCAACAAGATCCTGCCGCCAAAAAAGGCGGGAGGCCATTTGACCTCCCGCTCTTTGTTCTCGATTTCGCCCTGATTCTAGAACGTAAGCTTCAATGCAAACTGTACAACCCGCGGCGCCTCGCCTAACTGCAAAATCGACGTCGACGAAGGCGTCGAAGCCGTTATGCAACAGGTTCTCCCGAACAATGTCGAGGTGATCGTAGGCGAGCCCTCCGTCGCATTGCGTGGGTTCTCGTAGTTCACGTGATTGAACGCATTGAACGTCTCGGCCCGAAACTGCAGCTTCACCCGTTCGGTGAGGGCGAATTGCTTCAATAAGCCGAAGTCGAAGTTCCAGAACGCCGGACTGTTGAACGTGTTGCGTCCCAGGTTACCATTCGTGCCAGGCGCTGGTATGCAGAACTTGCCCCCGTTTGCCGTCTCCACGCAGTTGTTCGCAAAGCCCTTCGAGTCGAACACCAACGGACCCTTAACCAGCGGAACCTCGAAAAGCCCGGTCGCCGGCTTCGACCCAAACAGGTCGGCACGCGAAACATGGGTGTTGCTGGTGGTCAACGCGCCGGACTGAATGCTATAGGGTTCACCCGACTGGTAGTTGAATATTGTGTTGATAGTCCAACCACCCACGACGTGATTCACAATCCCAGGCGAGTTCCCCAGGAACCGCTTGCCCCGGCCGACCGGCACATCCCAAATGCCATGGGCAACCAGCACGTGGGTGTTGTCGAAGTCGCTTCGACCACGATCCAGCCGCCAGTTGCGAGTATCAGTGGGTGTCCGCGAGTTGGTAGTTGACAAGCCACCGCCCGATGCTGCGCCGACAGGATCGATCGACATATCGTCGATCGATTTGCCGAACGTGTAGGCCATTCCGAAGTCGATACCCGCTTCGAAGTGCCGCCGCAGGTGTAACTGGAACGAGTGGTAATAGGAATTCCCGCCCGAGTCCAAGTAGAAGATCTGGCTGAACTGCGGATTGGGCCTGAAGAAGTTGGCGGGAACGCCTCTTGCCACGATGTCGGTCTGATCGATCCTCTGTATCAAGTTCGCGAAGCCATTCAGCCTGAGGTCATTGATGCTGGTTGCTGAATTGACACCGCTCGAACCTGGGAATAGTGTTGCCAGTATCCCGATCGGTGATCCCTGAACTCCTGTCGGGCAGCCAGTCCCGTCAGGGTTGCAGCCTCGGCTGAGGTTTGCCTGGGCAAGCTTGAACGAGTCCAGCAGACCATCGTGATCAGCCTTCGCCTGGTTCAAATCGTAGGCTCTGAGCAGTCGCAGCCCGCGCTTGCCTACGTACCCCGCCTGGGCGACGATGCCGCCAGGCAGCGTGCGTTGGATGTTCAGGTTCCACTCGTGGACGGTTGGGAGCTTCAAGTTGGGATCGAAGGCCCCAGTGTCCGGTGCGGTCAATCGCGGAGCGGAAGCCGGCCCAGTGAAGCCGGATGGCTTCAGAGTCGGCGGCGCCAGCGCGAATGGGAAGCTCTCGCTGATTCTCAAGTCGGGCACCGATGAGCAGCCCGGCGTCGGAGTTCTTCCCACCGTGACCGCGCATTGGGTCGCAAGGCCGGGAACCTTGCCGCTGATCGCGGTGACCTGGAAGGTGGAGATCGGATCGAACGAGATGCCGTAGCCAGCTCGCACGACGGTGTTGCCGTTGCCGAACGGATCCCATGCAAAGCTGAGACGCGGTCCGAACGCGACGCTGTTGTCGTTGCTATACCAGCGGCCCGCGCGAATGAAGCTGACCGGGCCCTGTGAGCCATCGATCGGCTTGTCAGGGACGAACGAGAGCTTGTTGGTTTCGGTCGGCGCCGGGTTGTATTCGATCCTTAGACCGTAGTTGAGCGTCAGGCGTGGTGTCACCTTCCACTCGTCCTGAACATAGTAGTTGTACTGCTTAATTCGGTTTCCGTTGACGAACAGCCCGCCGACTCCCAGAAACTGATCGCTGTTGAGGTCGCCGATGAATCCCTGGGAGAGTCGTGCGGGGATTCCGAGCAGTTCGTTAACGGCGGTTTGCAGTGAGGTCAGGTCCTGACTGGCAATGCCTACGCGGCCGTTGGCGTTTGTCGGCGAAGTGGCGACAAAGGTTGCGGGGAAGGTTATTCCCGTCGGCGCCCGCGTCGCCGAACTGAAGGTAATCGAAGGCGCGAGGTTGAAGCCGCCCGCCAGACCGCGAATGTCGTTGTGTCGCAACAAGCGAATGTTGAAGCCGCCGCGAACGACGTGCGCTCCTTTAATCATGCTCAGGTTATCGATGAATTGGATGGTGGTAAGGGCGCGCTCGGTGTGCGGAATGTTTAGCACTGGAGTGCTCACGTTGGTGAAAGAATACGGTTCGATGTTCGGGAAGTCCGGGTTGGACTCGCCAAAGGTGAAGAAGAATTTGAACCGCGCAAAGCCGGTGGTGAACTCATTGACAATCCGGGGCGAGAAGACCCGGCGATAGTTTAGCGCGAGGTTTCTCGACTGGCGCAGCGTCTCGCCAAGTGGGGGAAAATCCGGGAAGACCTTAGGCCGCGCGTTCAGCAAGTCGCCATCCTTCGAGTCCTGGTCTGCGTGAATGTAGCGGCCGAAGATCGAGTTGTTCTCGTCAAACTTGTGGTCGATCCTTCCGATGAAGTGCGGACCGACGGTGCGCTGCGGCGCGTTCCAGGCGAATCCTCCAATGTTCAAGCCGTCGCCTACGTCAAACGTGTTCGGCTGCGGATACTTGCTGAGGAATGCTGCGATCTTCTGGTCGCCTCCGATGTGCCTGGGGTCATTGGCAAAGATGTTGAACGTGTCGACGCAGTTCGCCGTAACCGTCGAGCTGCACAGCGGAACGTTGAGGGCCCCGGTCTTCGGGTCGACTAAAAGCGGCGAGTTCTGTTGAATTATTCGGCCTGCGATCACCAGGGGGTTCTTCGGATCCGGTTTGAAGTAGCGGAAGATCCCGTTTCGCGCGTTAGCACTGAATACGCGAGGGATTCCGAAGCTCTGGGCGATGGGCTGAGTGAACTTGATAACCTGTCCTTGCCAGCCGCCGAAGAAGAAGGTCTTGTCCTTCTTGATTGGGCCTCCGCCTTCGATGCCGAACTGGTTCAGGCGAAGCTCGGGTCGCACGAGGCCATTGGCGTTATTGAAGAACTCGTTTGCGTTCAGCGACGTGTTGCGGAAGAACTCGAACGCGTCGCCGTGATACTGGTTGGTCCCCGAGCGCGTGGCTATTGCGACTTGTGCGCCCGAGTTGCGGCCGAACTCCGCGGTCGCGTTATGAGTCACCACACGATACTCCTGAATGTTGTCAGGGTTGATACGGTAGAGGTTCGACTGGGGGTTTGGAACAGACGGTTCATTGGCGTCAATCCCGTCGATGGTGACGTTGTGAGAGCGATCACGTGAGCCGTTAACGTGAGTACCGGAGCCTGCCCCGTTGGTGGTCCGCTGAGTGAGGCCCGGCTCGAGTATGATCAGCGTCAGCGGATTGCGGCCATTGAGCGGCAAGTCGCGAATCGCGCGCTCACCGACGACGTCACCCAACATAGCGTGACTGGTTTCGATTCTCTCATAACCGCCTTGCACCTGGACAACCTCACTCGCCGTTCCGACTTCGAGTGCCACGTCCAGGACAAGTGGTGAGCCGACAGTCAATACGTTCTTTGTTGCGGTGTGGGTGCGGAAGCCCTTGGCTTCGACGGTGACAGTATAGTAGCCCGGCGACAAAGCCGGGAATGCGAAGACTCCCGCCGAGGTGGTCTTGTTTGTGTAAGTGACACCAGTTGCCTCGTTCCTGACTGTGACCTGTGCATCGGCAATAACCGCGCCATGTTGGTCTGTTACTGTGCCGGTGATGCGAGAGGTTCCCACTTGCGCGACTGCGCCAGCGGATAAGGCCAACAGGAAGAAGCAGAGGGTCATGTGGCGGATTGCTTTCATAGGTCCCTCCTTTGTTCCGATGTGAAGCGTCCTTTTCTAGCCTATCGTTACCTTACTGTGCTTTTGAGTACCAGGTGGACCCCAGCATAGAACTGAGATAACAATGTGTCAATGCCGAGTGCACCGAAACAAGATCGTCTGTCGCGCTAATTCTGCTTCGTGAACGGATGCTCGAAGCTCAGGTACAAGAAGATGCCGCGTTCGCCGCGACTGGGGCCGACGCCGATCGGCACAGCAATTCCCGGAACAATCTGAAGTCCGCTCTTGAAGTTGTAGGCCCAACGGATGCCGGGATTCACGAACGCGCTGCTGTTGCGCTCGGTCAGACGTGATCCGATCACAGACTCTTGACTCAGCCACACTGTCTCGAGCATGACATTGAACCTCGAACTCGGCTGCCAGATGAAACTCTGGCCCAGGTTGTAATCGTGCAGTGTCGCCTTTTCACCCAGAGCGTTCTTCGCAGATGGAGTGTAGGTTGTGCCCGCGTTCCAGTGAGTCACCAGCCGATCCGAAACCACGACGACGCTGACTGGAAAGAGGGTCTGGTAGCCGGTCGCGCCCGAACCCAGGCCTTTCTTGTCGTCGCCCGTCGGGAGCAACAGAGTGAACCGCGGCGCGATTGCTACACGGGAGTCGTCATTGCCGAGCAACTGATAGCGATAGTTCAACGCAATGTCGCCGATTCCTGTTCCGCCGTCCGGAGCGTGGCCGATTCGCTGAACCGGGATCGTGAAACTCAACTGATGCTTTTGAGTGAATACGGGCCACTCTTGAGTGAAGGTATAGACCCAGTCGCCGTTGCGCTGCCGCGTGAAAGCGTTGATGTGCTGGACGACACCCTTGTCTTGATTGTAGGCCTCTTCAACCAGAAAGCTGTTGTCCTGGATGATTGGAGGCTTGGCGTTCTGAGGTGCCGCAGCCGGTTGCTGCGCCGGGGCTGAGGATATGGCTAGCAAGAAAAACAGAGGTAAGAGAACCCGATTCATCGGCATGGCTCCTGTGGAGTAGGTCTTCAGTTTTAACCAGCGCGCCTGGAACGGGGCAGAGGGCCGCCAGTCGTGATCAGAGCGGTCAGGGTAGCATGTGGACGCGCTTCGGTCCAATGGTGCAGGATCTCGTGTTGCAGAATCTGCGATTTAGGATTTAGGATCTAGGACCTAGAAAATAGATCCTCGATCCAACATCCTGGATCCTGGATCCTGGATTCCTAGATCCTCGACCCTTGAGTGAGGTAGGCAATGATCAATACGCTCGTGTTTGATCGAGAAACTCTCGAATTCAAGAGCACCGACGATCCGGAACAGATTAGTAATCTGTGTGAGGTTGAAACCAACATCGTTTGGGTCGATGTGGCCGATCCAACAAGCGCCGACTTCGACGAATTAGCGAAGGAGTTCGGCTTTCACCCGCTCTCAATCGAAGACTGCCGGCAGGAACATCAGCGGCCGAAGGTCGAAGAGTTCCCCGGCTACTACTTCCTCGTTCTATATGAAGCCGAATTGACCAAGGATCGCGGCCTCGAGCTTCGCGAGTTGAACATATTCTTCGGCAAGAACTTCCTGGTCACTGTTCACAGCCAGCCCGTTCGAGCCATCAAGACCGGGGAGCGACTGTGGCGCGAGTGGAAGGAGGACCTGGCTGAGCGGGGAACCGGATTGCTGGCTTATCTGTTGATGGATGCCGTGGTCGATGACTATCTGCCCCTTCTCGATACGCTTTCGGATCGAATGGACGATCTCGAGGATCAGATTTTTGTGGACTTCCGCCCGGAGGCGATCGAAGAGATCTTTCGCATTAAGAAGCAACTTCTCTTCCTGCGAAGGTCGGTGGCTCCGCTGCGTGACGTCTTCAATGTCATGTTGCGTCGCGAGCAGCCGATCATTTCACGCGAGACTAGCGTCTACTTTCAGGATGTCTTCGATCACCTGATCCGCGTGGCCGACACCATCGATACGTTGCGCGACATGTTGGGGGCGACAATGGACGCTTATCTATCCATCTCCGGCAATCGCATGAATATGGTGATGAAGCGATTGACGTCTATCTCGACTATTCTGATGTCGGTGACGCTGATCGCGGGCATCTACGGTATGAACTTTCTCTACATGCCCGAGCTGGGCTGGAGGTACGGATACGTCGGCGCACTATTGGCGATGGTGCTGGTAGGGCTTGCGATCTACTACTACTTTCGTAAAATCAAATGGCTATGAAGAGAATTGAAAATGGAGAATTGAGAATTGAGAGAATTTCTCAATGCTCAATTCTTGGTGGGCATCTGCGATACGAACCATGCAATGATCGCGATGAACAGGAGCGCCAGCAGAGTGATGACCAGGACTACCTTGTTGGGAAGCAGGGACCTGCGTTTATCGTCGTCGCTAAGATCGGACGGCATCCTCAAAGCGCCGGTGTCGGGTCGCATGATACCGTTGGCCGTTGGAGGGTCCATTCTCAATTTTCAATTCTCCATTCTCAATTATTTTGGTGCTGGTCTCCCAGGTTTGTTTGGCTGCTCGCCTTCGCGAGGGGCCGTGTAGCCGGCACGCGTGCGCGCAACCAGCCTGCGGTTGGCGCCCCCGTTTACCTGCACTCTGATCGGGCGAAACGTTCCGTCTTTGTTCGCGTTTGTAGGATAGTAGCCGATCGAGTACTGGGTGCGGAGATCGGTGGAGATTGCCTGCGCGATGGTATGCACCTCGGTAAGCTCTCTGGGGAAGAATGCTTTGCCTCCGGTCTCACTGGCCAGACGGTTGAGCAAGCCCTCGGCCTTGTCCTTATCGCTCTTCTTGAAGACCCAGGCTCCGTCGTTTGACAGATCATTGGTGAACCCAATCAGGTAGATCTGGACCTCGGTCTCGCGCAAGCGCTCCACGACCTCCTCGAACTTGTAATAGCTGTTTTTGTCCAGGCCGTCGGTCACAAGAATGACCGCCCGCCGGCGATTCTTAGCTTCCTTGTGCGCGTAGTCAGCCGCCAGATAGAGCGCGTCAAGCATGGCGGTGCGTCCGCTGCCAGTGAGATTCTGAAGCGTATCGGTTATTTCGTTCACGTCTTCGGTGAATTCAGAAAGCAGGTCCGGCTGATCCTTAAACTCGATCACGGCCATCTCGTCGCCTGCGCGCCCTTCTTTCACAAGATTCACTGATGCCTTTATGACGGTGTCGAGCTTGGGCTTCATCGATCCCGACGTGTCTATTGCGAACACCACTGAGACGGGAACCTGCTCTCTGCCGAAGAACTTAATCTCCTGAGGGACTTTGTCCTCGAATACCTGAAACTGATCTTGTTTCAGATCCAGTACCGGCTTGCTGGAGCCGGCGTCCAGGACCGTCACATCCAGTGTCACCAGATCCTGGCTGAGGCGCAGGATGGTCTCTTTATCTTGTTTTGCAGGATCGTCCGGTGGCTTTTGAGGCTTTTGAGGCTGGGGCCTGGTTTGTGGTGGCGATTGCCCGTAGGCCACGACCATAGGTTCGATGGCCAAACCGGCGGCTGCAAGCATGAAGACGGCGGTTAGGGCCGCCGCGGCCATGGTCCTTCTGATACTCATAGTGAAATCTTACTCCCGTGGCGAAAATTTGAAAACAGATGAAATCCGGGGCGGGAATCGGATTTCGCTCAGCCCGGAGTTGGGATGCGCGCATGGTGGATCTCCGTTCGCCGAGAGAACGGAGCGGGAGATCAGATTTGCGGATTGGCGGGAATAAAGGGGTCGATCAGCGATAGTTATTTCTTGAAAGACTGGTAGCCGTCGCGGTACGAGAGAGTCAGCCTGCCGAGTCCTTTGGGCGGATTCACTTTCACCTGGACTTTGTGCCACTTGGCTTCGCTCGCCATATCGGTCGGGTAGAAGCCGATGGAATACTGATGGCGCAAC